>NZ_AULM01000006.1 GCF_000422285.1 Desulfatiglans anilini DSM 4660 | reverse complement strand
GGCTGATGTGTCGTATAAACCGATCCTGAGGGGATCTAGGCTTCAAATTTGACGCAATCGGATCTTGATATTCACAAGTGATAGCTGTATAAATAACTGGAAGTTTTTTGAGCGCAGCAAGTTCCAGAGCATTGCCCCCACCTCGGTTCGCCATTTCCCGATCGTTCCGCCTTTTCAAGTGCCCCCGTCCGCCGCGCCGCCAAGTTGATCCACTCGAGTACATACGGAGGGTGCCGGGCGTCCGCCGCCATCTAAGGCCGCCTTACTGAAAGGCCCTTGTCGAAACCCGCGGGTAGACATCCCGGGAGAAATGCCATGGAAAAGCCGACACTCCTCGACCAGGTCCGGGCTGCGCTTCGTGTCCGGCACATGAGCTATCGCACCGAACAGACTTACGTCCATTGGATCAAGCGGCTCATTTCCTTCCACAACCGGAAGCACCCATTGGAAATGGGAGAAGCCCAGGTCAGCGCTTTCCTGAGCTATCTGGCTGTGGAAAAAAGGGTGGCGGCCTCCACCCAGAATCAGGCGCTCTGCGCCATCCTGTTCCTTTACCGCAACGTGCTCAAGAAAAACCGCGGCTGGATCGACGGCATCGAACGGGCCAAAAGACCCCGCCGACTTCCTGTCGTCTTCACACGGGACGAGGTTAGGGCCATTCTCGCCTGCCTCGATGGAGTCCTTTGGATCATGGCGGCCCTTCTCTATGGGTCTGGGTTGCGGTTGATGGAATGCCTCCGACTTAGGGTCAAAGGTATAGCCGAGCATGTCGCCCGACGCCCCCGTGGCGAAGCCGGCCAGCGGGCCGCACAGGACCCCGATGAACATAGGCAGAGCGACCTGCGGCCGCAGCTCCGCAAAACTGCAGCCCGGCAGCTAGTATTTTCCGGGCAGAAAGTTCGCGATCCCGTAAACGCACCCCATCGGCACCCAGACAGCGGCGATACGTAGGTGAAGATGGCACCGGCGGAGCTGGATGTCATCGAAAAGACCTGCGGGTATGTCCGGGAGGAGGGCGGGCTGGAGCGGGAGGTCTTCGAGAGGGCGCGGGCGCCGAACGTCAAGTTGGCCTGCCGGGGCCTAGCGGCAAAGCAGCACCGGTCAGTTTCCAACGCCATGTTCGGCGCTTGAGCTATTTGCTTTAAGACCGCCAAGGGGCAACGGCTTAATATTCTCCAGGGCGTCGAACTCAGATTTCTTAGCGAAATAAAGATCCCATCTCAGCTGAACATTCATCCAGAAGTCTTCTGACACACCAAAAACCTTTGCAAGCCTTAAGGCCGTACTTGGAGTAATTCCACGCCGCCCGTTGATAATTTCATTGATGCGTTGATAAGGTACTTTTATCGCATTGGCTAAATCTCGCTGAGTTATGCCCATAGGCTTCAAAAACTCTTCCAACAGCATTTCGCCAGGATGGGTTGGTGCCCTATGAGTAGGTATCCGTATCATTGCAGCTCCTCATGGTTGTACTTATTAGTGATAATCCGCTATTTCAACATTCATAGGCCCGGCTTCGGTCCAACTGAAACAAATACGATATTGATCGTTTATGCGGATGCTGTATTGTCCATTTCTATCACCCGACAGCGCCTCCAATCGATTTCCGGGCAGAACACGCAATTCATCAAGAGTCAGGACAGAATCAAGCCTATCAAGTTTTCTAAACGCGATCGCCCAGAGGCTTTGCGGACAAATTTTCCTCGCAGCTTTGGTTGACCGGCCGTTGAAAATCTCCTCCGTCGCTTTGTTTTTGAAGGATTGTATCATGGAATGACAATAGCACGGCTATCATGCTAATTCAAGTCATATCTTCCTGCTAAATTAAGCATACATTCGGAGGCCAACCACCTGACATGAGTACCAGCGAAGCCTCCGCCTCTCCTCCGCTGCGATCGGCCTCGAAATCCATCCCGGAGAGGACCGCATCCTCTAGATCAGCGCCGGCGCCGCCGACGGGACGCGCACCTTCGGCCGCAGAGGCGGAGGCGGCCTCGAAAGGGCGCCGGCGGAGCTGGATGTCAGCAAATCGAATTTTTCCACATTCATTACTGCAAGAGTTTCGTCGTGATTGAGTGCTCGGATTTCAATTTTGTTCTTCATGGCCTGCCTCTTTGTCATGCTATGCCGAATGAATCGCATAATCTGTGCAGCAACCACGAATGGAAAAACTGCCGGTTTTAATCCGCTTGAGGTTGATGCAGGCGTTCGGCCTTTGAATCTGCAGCAACAGGTTCAGCATGAATTCTCAATCCTAGCGCTCCTATTACTTTGAGGATCGTGTCAAAGGTCGGGGTCCGTTCCCCGGAAAGAGCCTTGTACAGGCTTTCACGAGATAGGCCAGCATCCTTCGCTACCTGAGACATGCCTTTGGCGCGGGCGATATCCCCCAAAGCCTTGGCGATGAAAGCAGCATCACCGTTGGCCTCCTCAAAACAAGCTTCCAGGTATGCTGCCGTTTCCTCAGGTGTACGGAGATGCTCGGCAACATCGTAGCGTGTGGTCTTTGTCTTTGGCATAATAGCTCCTATAGATTGCGAGCGAATCGCAAGGCAGCCTCGATGTCGCCGGCTTGGGTGCGCTTGTCTCCGCCAGCAAGCAACATGACCAATGCTTGTCCCCTGTGCGTATAATACACACGGTAGCCGGGTCCATAATCGATCCGCAGCTCTGAGACTCCTTCGCCAACCGGCCTCACGTCCCCCGGATTCCCCGTCGCCAGACGCTCGATCCGCACCTGAATGCGAGCCCGGCCCCGGAGGTCACGCAAGCCATCGAGCCACTTAGCAAAGGCCTCGGTTTTGCGGATTTCGATCATAACGGCCATTGTAGCCAATAGGCTACACCTTTAGCAAGTTCTATTTGGCAGGCCCCGTGTTCACGGGAACAGGCATTTCGTAGCTGCCATCCACTACCGCCTGATAGGGACCGTAGAACCTGGCTGTGAAACGGAAGTCGCCTTCCGGTGCGGGCAGCCAGTTTTTGGCTTGGTCCGGGTCTTCGGGCTTGCTATGCTGTACATAGATCACCAACTTGCCGTCCTCCACCACCAGATCGCCATGCTCCAGCATATAGCTGTTGATCTCGTACCGGTCAATCTCGTTGGCCACAAAATAGCCCTGCGCGTTGTAGATGGGAATCGACCAGAATTCGGTGACCGGTGGCAAGTTGCTCATGTCAAAGGTGATCGTATAGGTGTTGGAGCCGTTCAACGGCTCGCCGTCTGCGTCGGTGAACCGGAACGCCCCGAGATGGGAAATGGCCTTGTCACAAGCGCCCCATCCGGCATCGGCTATCACCGCACGATCGATCCAGTTGGTTGCAAAGTCACCCTCCGCCCGGGCCACCTGCCAGCCGTTCATATCGACCAGGCCTGTCGTGAGCGCCTTGCGAACGCCGTCGAACCCAGCCTGGAATCCGGCCTCCATAGCCGCCTTGGTGTTGCGGCGGAGCGAATCCCAATCAAAAGCGAGGCCTCGACCGATCCCTATCGATTTGAGTCGTTCGAGCATCTGCATCTCCGCAAGGGAATCTGGCATAATGGTCATGCTTGGGTCGTTCATGACCATGTTCAGGATCGTGTAAAAGTCCTCTGCGGTCTGTTCGTCGACCTGACCGATGGCGATTTCCGGCATGCGCGGGTACACCGCAAAGTCGCCCTGGACGATCTCGCGTTCGGTTTGCGGTACGCCGGTGTTGTCGTTGGCCGTCCAGACGCTCAGGAGCGTCGCCGTGATCTGGTCCTGATATTCATTGATCTGCTTGATTTCTTCGTCGGTCCCGGTCTCCACCGCAATTCGCACGATCACATAGGCGGTTTCGCTGGGCCAGAAGATGATATCGGTGGCGGGGAAAATTCCCGGCAGCTTGCCGTCATATCCGGGCGGCACGAAAAGATACTTCCGGCTCCGGGTGCCGTTGAAGGGGCTCCCCACAACGGTGTGGAAGATGCCGTATTGATCCATGAGCTGCAGGCTGAAGTAACGATCGGTGATCTCGGGCATCTCGATCACAACCGGTTCCTCCCGCAGATCGATGAAACCGGAGCCATAGAGCGTGGTGGATTGGGGCGTTACCACATAGAAGTCCGGTGTGATCTTCTTGCGCACCCAAAAAAACCGATTGATTCCCGAGTATGCACTGTTTCCTGGGTCATCGTTTTGGGTAATGGTCCAGCGCTGGCCATAGTAGATCACCTGCTGCAGGCCATAGTAGTAAGCTTTCTCGGCAATCTCCCGGACCTTCCACGGCGGCACTCTTTTCGCTGCGGAAGCGCTATCCGCCAGCACAATCGCCACAACCCCAATCGCGACTGACGCAGACGCCAATGCTATGCCCATGGCCCGAAGGGCGCCTTTCGGCCATGGAATACTACGGTGCGGCTTCCGAGTGCTCATTTCATGATCCTCCTATCGATTGTGATTTGGCTGTTGCGCTGCTACGACGATCTGCGTTGTACAAAAGCCTGTCTAACCAATCTACCAAAACCAATTGCTCGAAAAAAAGAAGCACGGAATGATTGTCCGGTGCAGCATCTTGTCAGGCACACCGCTCAATGGTGTATACCATTCTTTCGCCCCGTTCTTTTATTTCAATATTTTTGAGTATTTTCATGCCCAGCTTCAACAATACCTTGTTCGATGCGACGTTGTTTGGATGGGCCAAAGCGAATAAACGGTCAATGTCCAGGTTTTTAAAGGCGTAGTCTATTTGCGCTCTCCCAATTTCTGTCGCATAGCCTTTCCCCCATGAGATGTCCTGGAATGCAAAGCCGAATTCGAATTCTTTTCCAGTATCGACGCACTCACATGGTATAATGCCGGCAAAGCCGATAAACTTCTTCTCGGCCAAATCGCAAACAGACCCCAATCCAGTATTGCCATTTTGTTTCATGAAATATTGATCGATCAAAACATCTGCTTCTTCTGATGACATGGGCCTGCCAGCAAATAAATGCCTCATTACAGAGGGATCGCTGAGCATGCTTTTTAATGGGGCTTTCTCGGAGTCTTTTAAATTTGAGAGAAAGAGTCTTTCAGTTTTTATTGAATACATTTTATCTGCCCAATGTTCGCTTCGCAGCGGCGCGGCGTTTTGCGCTCCGCTGCAAAGGTTCTGCCATGCGCGCGAAGCGTCCGCTATTTCCAATAATACAGAGCGCTTTTCCCAAGCTCTTCCTCAATTTCCAGCAGACGATTGTACTTGGCAACACGTTCGCTTCGGCTAGCCGATCCGGTCTTCAGGTGCCCTCCGTCCATAGCGACGGCAAAATCGGCCAGGAAGGCGTCTTCAGTCTCGCCGGAACGATGCGAGAGGAAATAGCGCCAACCTGAATCGCGGCACATTCGAACGGCCTCGATCGTCTCGGATACGGTTCCGATCTGATTCAGTTTGATAAGGGCAGAATTCGCTGTGCCCTCTTTGATTCCCCTTGCGATATACCGCGTATTGGTGACAAAGATGTCATCCCCGACAACTTCGATTCTTTTACCATGTCGGGCTGTAAAACGCTTGAACCCTTCCCAGTCATTTTCTGCCAAAGGATCCTCCCAGAGCACAATCGGGTATTTGTCAATCCACTCGCCGGCCAGTGCAACAAGGTCATCACTGTTCATTTTTCCGGCCCGTGAGCGATTCAGGTCGTATTCTCCATCCTTGTCCAGTACAAATGACGTCGCTGCGCTATCCATGGCGGTTGCAATATGCTCACCCGGCTTATAACCGGCCTTTTCAATCGCCAGCACGATTGTTTCTATTGCGTCTTCATTGCTTGAGAAGTTCGGTGCGAAGCCTCCCTCGTCGCCCACACCCGTCGATAATCTCCGGTCTTTCAAAATACCCTTGAGCACATGAAATGTCTCGGCAACGTAACGCAGCCCTTCGCGAAACGTAGGGGCGCCAATCGGAACGGCCATGAACTCCTGGAAGTCCACGCTGTTGTCTGCATGTTGGCCGCCATTGACGATGTTCATACACGGGACCGGCAATCGTCTCGCTCCGACGCCGCCAAGGTATTGGTAGAGGGGGATATGTGCGGACTGAGCCGCCGAACGAGCGACAGCCATGGAGACGCCAAGGATGGCATTGGCCCCGAGCTTCGATTTGTCTTCCGTTCCATCGATCTCGATCATTCGTCCGTCGATAAGGGCTTGCCCGGATGCTTCCAGTCCAATCAAGGATGGAGCGATGACTTCGTTGACATTGGACACCGCCCTGAGAACCCCTTTGCCTGCATATCGTGAGCTGTCACCGTCACGTAATTCGAGGGCCTCATTTTCGCCCGTGCTGGCGCCAGAAGGGACAGATGCGGAGGAATACGTGCCGTCATCGAGCTCGACGAACACACGTACGGTCGGATTCCCTCGGGAATCAAGGATTTCCATTGCTCGTATTTTGGAGATGGTGGCCATTGCATTCTCCTTTCCGGGTAGGTGCCTCATGGAGGGCATCACGGGTGGCGCACCCCGCGCCGTCACGTGCTTGCCCTGGTGGACCATTCGCTCTTCATCACTGCATCAACAACAGGCTCAACGCCATCACCAGCATGCCGGCCGTTAGTCCGCAAAGACTGTCATGACCTCTTCCGTAGGCCCTGCTTGTCGGGAGTAATTCGTCCAGGCTGATGTACACCATGATCCCCGCCACACCCGCGAAAAGGACGCCCATGATCTCCGATGGAATCACCCCGGTGCTGCTCCCAAAGAAGAAGCGGATCGCAAGGTATCCCATGCCGGCCCCGATCGGTTCCGCCAGACCGCTGAGCACAGAGTAAAAAAAGGCTTTCTTACGGCTCGCTGTGGCGTAGAAGATGGGGACGGATACGCTGATCCCTTCGGGGATGTTGTGAAGCGCGATCGCCACGCCGATAGCCACGCCCAGGCTCGGGTCCTCCAGGGCCGCCAGGAAAGTGGCCAATCCTTCCGGGAAGTTGTGAATTCCTATTGCCAGCGCGGTGAACAGCCCCAGGCGCATCAGCTTATGGTGATCAGCGCCGTGATCGTGAGAGCCGTGGCCCCTCGAGGGCATGGTAGTTTCGGAAACGAACTCCGGAATCGGAGCGGTCGGGTCGTGGAGCGGCCGTGTCTCCCTTTCCGAGTGGATTTCGTGGGGGTTCTCTGCGGACGGGATCAGATTGTCGATAAGTCCAATCAGCAGCATCCCGCCAAAGAAGGAGGCTACATTGATCCAATTCCCCGCATAATCCCCGAAACGTTCCGAGAGGGATTCGGCGCCCTTGAAAAAGATCTCCACAAACGAAACGTAGAGCATCACGCCAGCCGAGAATCCCGCTGCCACCGAGAGAAACCGGTAGTTTGTTCTCTTGGCGGTGAACGCGATGACACTGCCGATCCCGGTTGCCATTCCCGCAAACAGAGTCAGGCCAAATGCAACCGCTACGTCATTCATAACAAACCCGTGACTAAGGAACTAGTCTTACATTCGACTGACTCATTGAAGCCGTGTAAGAAGCGGCCTTGATCGCCGCCCAACGCTTTTCATCGAGCGCGGCTTTTTGCGATCCGCTGCAAAAGCATGGTTGGGCAATTATGATTCAAATTCACTTCTTGAAAGGCCAGATTGACGGATAATGGATTATAGTGTTCCTGTACGCAATTCTGAGTGGTTTGGGACCGGTACGGTAATCGTGGTATCAGGAAGTTGCTTCTGCATAGCGATATGACTGCCACGTTGCCGAATTTCTTCGAATCCATGACGCGAAAGAATAGCGCAAACCTGTTTCCCGGAAAGCATACGAAGCTTACCCAATGGCAACCTCCACTTGGGTTACATATACTTCCTCATGAAAGCCAGCACGAATTTCTGAGGGTGAGGCTGTTTCAAAAAATAACTCGAGTGCCTCCTGAAGATTATTGCGAGCATCTTCTATTGTATCTCCCTTCGGCCCGTTGCTTATCGACGTCCCGGTGGAACCGGCAGGCCACGAATCGGTTCCCATTGGCATAGATGCGGAGGTGCCCACGCGGCGCGGGGTCTGGCTTAACCGTTTTCTACAGGGTGACGGATGCGTATTCGGGTCTCTTCAATCACGAGGATGGCGCCTGAAAGAATATCCAGGTCCTGGCGAAAGAGGTACCGGCAGACACGGGCGACCTGTTCAGGTTTCAAGTCGTTGAGCCGCAGATAGAGGAGCCGTAGAACGGTCTCCCTTCATTGATGGCCGTGGTTCCGAAATCAGAGTCGTGGGTGAGGACAAACCGGTGCCCCCTCAACGCCATATCGAGGATCTCCTGGTCTTCTTTTCCGTACCAACGCTCCTCTTTGACATCAAGAACGTCAAGCCCTTGGTCCCGCAGGCCACCACCTTTTGCGAGATGTTTTCGCCTCTAAGGATTTGGATGGAGTCGAGCTTCATGGTGCGGCCGTCTCCAGCGCCACATAAATCTCATTTTTGCAGGAACGTGCGGCATACCGAAGGCATGCCTGAATATCCTCTCTTGTCAGGTGGGGATAGTCTTCAAGGATGTCTTTCTCCGACACATGGGAGGCCAGCAGATCGAGAATGAACTCTACCGAGATACGCGTTCCTCGTATAATCGGTTTTCCCCCCAGTATCTTCGGGTTGGCTGTGATGCGCTCGATCATGGTACGCCTTCTATTAATGGTTCCTGAAAGCCGGTCAATCGCGATTTGCCTTCTTCAACAGCGGCTGCCGGAATTGTTTTTTTCGTTTCGCCATCATACACCAAATCAACGCACATGTTCATCCCGATTCCGCCTCAATCAAACAGCCGCCCCTGGGGCATTCGTGAGACGTCGTAGGCCGCGGATGGTTCGGATACCCGCGCCGATCCGTCCCCCTGAATCTCGGCCAGAAGGGCACGATGATCGGCCCGTTCCAGCAACTCCCGAAAGAGAGTGTGCCAGGGGCCGTCCCGGCTGGCTGACTGCAGGGCGAGAAGGCGCATCATGACCGTCCGAACGGCCATCCCGGTGCAGATTCTGGCGTTCCGCTTCTCTGGGGTTGAAACAGACGAAGGTGCGCCTGCGCAAGACCCCCTCTGTGTCAATGTGGGTGAGACACGCCCCCACGGACAGCGGGGGTTCCACCCTCGATTGCTGAGATGATTCAACCATGGTAGCTCCGAAACTGTGGAAACTGAAGCGTGGTGGCAGGAGCAATGGCTCCTACTGTTGTTCTATCGTTCCTTGCCATAACATTTGCCTTAGCAGCGGCGACGGTCTTACTGCGGTCTGCTGAAGGCCAATAACCTACCTTCCTCTTCCTTCTCTAATGATATCCACGATTTCTTTTGTAGTGATTTTCGCTTTGATAGAGGGTACATCAAGTGGAGATGAGGCCACCTTTTCCGGTATGAGTGCGAAAACTCGGCCGTCCTTTCTTCGAATTAATACTTTGCCGGTAGTTTCGGCCTGTTCCAGCACCAAAGCAAGCTTTTGTCTAGCTTCTGAATAGGTATATACTTGCATTCTAAACCTCCAATGTTTCGACACGAATGCTTTGAGCCACTAAAGTTAATTTACGATCTAGAGTGAGTAGTGGAGATTTATATCTGATAGCGCAATCCAGGATATATGCATCGTAAGCATACATATTGATGGTTTTCGATAGTTTTAAAACATTCGCAAAATCTGGTTCGACATACCTCAATGGAATTCTCCTGAATATTGATAATCCCTTTTGAGCTTCATTGAGAGCCAATCTGTTTTGCTTAAACATGGCCGAAAATGCGTTACCCATTTCCCAGGGGATTGAACCCGGCCCAAATAATGCTTTCCCGACGGTTATTTCTATAATTTTGGCACGTTCCGGCTCATCAACCAAAACGGCAATCAAAGCGGATGTGTCGATTACAATATCCATGGCAAATCTTTAAAACGGATTTTTAGACAATTGCACAACAACTATGGTGTTTGTCAAGTAATAGGAGGCGGAACGAGAAGCAAGCCGGCACCTTTTCAAGAGGCTTCGGCATCGGCTTTCCGGACCGCTTACCGGAGAACTTGAATCTTCGGGCCGGGTGATGTATGGTTGTAATTTTTGGGAGGTTTTCCTGACCGAACGTCCCGGGCGCCGGCAGAATCCTGAACGATCGGAGACCGACCACCTGACATGAGCATCAGCGTGCCCCCCCGCTTCTCCTTCGTTGCGATCGACCTCGAAATCCATCCCGGCGAAGACCGCATCCTCCAGATTGGCGCCGTCACCGCCGACGGGACGCGCACCTTCGCCCGCAGAGGTGGAAGCAGCCTCGAAAGGGCGCTGGCGGAGCTGGACGCCTTCTGCGAGGGGGCCGATTTTCTGCTGGGGCACAACCTCGCCTGTCACGATATCCCCTATCTGCGGCGGCGCCACCCGGACCTGCGGCTGCTGCAATCGCCCCTGCTCGACACCCTTTTTCTCTCGCCGCTCGCCTTCCCGCAAAACCCCTATCACCGCCTGGTCAAGGACTACAAGATCATCCGGGAGTCGGCCAACGACCCGGTGGGAGACGCCGCCTGCGCGGCCTCCCTCTTCGCCGACCAGGTCGAGGCCTTCGGCCGGATGGCGCCGCGGACCCTCGGGCTTTTCGGCGGCCTGCTGGACCGGACCTTCCCGGCGGACTTCTACGCGCGGTTCTTCGCGGCGCTCTGCGGTGCGCCGCCTTTGGAGGAGGCCGCGATCAAGGACGCGTGGATGGAGATCGCGGCCGGCAGGGTCTGCCTCCGGCGGGGCGAAGCGGTCTTCGAACAGCTTTTCCGCGACCCGCAGACGGCGGCCGCCCTGGCCTACATCGCCGCCTGGCTAGGGGTGGCGGACGGCAACTCCGTGCTGCCGCCCTGGGTGCGGCGGCGGTTCCCCGTGATCCCGGTGCACCTGGACGAACTGCGGGCGTCGGCTTGCGGCGATCCCGGCTGCGCCTACTGCGCCGAACATCACCACGCCGGGAAGGCCCTGCAGCGGTTCTTCGGTTTCGAGCGCTTCCTGCCGGTGCGGGGCGAGGACCCGCCGCTCCAGCAGCAGGTGGTGGAGCGCATCCTGGCGGGCCGGAACTGCCTCACGGTCATGCCCACAGGCTCCGGGAAGTCCCTCTGTTTTCAGCTGCCCGCCCTCATGCGGGCCCGTCAGCGCAACCAGTTGACGCTGATCCTCTCCCCGCTCCAATCCCTCATGAAGGACCAGGTGGACAGCCTCAGGCGGCGCGGCATCGCCAACGTGGGGACCGTAAACGGCCTCCTGACCATGCTCGAGCGCGCCCGGACCCTGGAAGGCATCCGCCTCGGCGACATCGATCTGGTCTGGATCGCCCCCGAGCAGATGCGCAACACGACCGTCAAAGCCACCCTCAAGCAGCGTGAAATCGGGTTGGTCGTCATCGACGAGGCCCACTGCCTCAGCAAGTGGGGGCACGACTTCCGCCCGGACTACCTCTTCATCGTCAAGTTTCTGAGGGAACTCCTCCCGGAGGGGGCGGCGGACCTGCCCCAGATCGCCTGCTTCACCGCCACCGCCAAGAAGGATGTCATCGAAGAGATCTGCGGGTATTTCCGGGAGGAAGGCGGGCTGGAGCTGGAGGTCTTCGAGGGGGGGCACGAGCGGCCGAACCTCCGGTTCAGCGTCGAGGCGGCCTCCGAAAACGAGAAGATCGACCTCGTGGACCAGCTCCTGCGCGAGATCTTCCAGGCGAGCGGGCCGCGGGACGGGTGCATCGTCTTCACGGCCACGCGCAGCGCCGCCGAGCGGGTGGCGGAGGGGCTGCGGGAGCGCTCGTGGCTGGCGGACTATTTCCACGGCGGGCGCAGCCCCGAGGACAAGCGGAGCGTGCAGGAGCGCTTCCTGGAGGGCGAACTGCAGGTGATCGCCGCCACCAACGCCTTCGGCATGGGGGTGGACAAGCCCGAGGTGCGGGCCGTCATCCACTACAGCGTGCCGGGCTCCCTCGAGAATTACCTCCAGGAGGCGGGCCGGGCCGGACGGGACAAAAAGCCGGCCGTCTGCTGTCTGCTCTTCACCCCCGAAGACCTCGAAACCCAATTCTGGCTGAGCGCCCAGAGCTGGCTCGAGTGGCGCGACATATCGGGCCTCCTGACCGGGCTCAAGCACCTGGCCGAGCGGCACCCGGAGCGGACGATCGTGGTGACGGCCGGCGAACTCCTCGGGAGCGAGGCCGTGGAGGAGCAGGGGCTCGAGAACCTGACGCTCGAAGACCCCTCCTACGACATCCGCACCCGGACGGCCCTCGCCTGGCTCGAGCGGCAGGGGAAGCTCGAACGGGGCGACAACCGCACGAGCGTCATCCAGGGCCAAGTCCTGGTGCGGAGTCTGTCGGAAGCCGAGGGGCGGATGGCCGCCCTGGGCCTGTCGGAGAACCGGAAGGCGGCCTGGCGGGCCCTCTTGCAGGTGCTTCTCGAAAGCGACCCCAAGGAACTCCTCAACACCGACCGGTTGAGCCAAGCCACGGGCCTCGAGCCCAGGAGCCTCGTCGCCACCCTGAGATCCATGCGCGAAGCGGGGCTCCTGAACCACGACCTCAACCTGACCGCCTACGTGCACGTGGGTGTGGTGAACGACTCCAGGCGGCGGCTCGAAGGGTTCCTGCACCTGGAAAAGGCCCTCCTCTCCCTGATGGAGGAGGAAGAACCGGACATCGGCGGCGACACCCCCTATATCCTCGGGGTGCGCCGCATGTCGCAGACCCTCAAGGAAAGGGGGATCGAAGAGGCGCGGCCCGACCGCCTGATGCGGGTGCTGGACGTGCTCATCCAGGACAAGCTGGCGAGGCGCCGGCAGATCAGCCAGGACACCTGCGGCCTCGCCTTCAAGACGGACTGGGAGACGCTGCGGAGGCAGGTCGCCGAGCGCGGGGCCGTCTGCGGGGTCATCCTGGAGGCGCTCATCCGCAAACTCCCCACCAACGCCCGCGGCAAGGACCTTCTGGCCGCCTTCCGGAGCGGGGAGCTGATCGCCGCCCTCAAGAACAACCTCACGACCAGCTACCTGAAGGATCTGAACCAGCACATGGAACACGGCCTGCTGGCGCTGCACGCCATCCAGGCCATCGCCCTGCAGAGCGGCCTGACGGTCTTCCGCCCCGCGCTCACGATCCGCGTCCTGGCCGGCAAGGAGGACCGCTTCTACAAGGAGGAGCTGCTGCCGCTCGAGGATCACTACAAGGAGCGGATCGCCCAGATCCACATCATGGACCGTTACGTGGCCCTGGCCCTCGACTCGGTCAAAGAGGCCGGGAGGTTCGTGGCCGACTACTTCAACCTGCTGCGGGAACCCTTCAAACAGCTCTATTTCAAGGGCCAGTACAAGCAGCTCGAAATCCCCACGACGCCCGAATCGTGGCGCCGGATCGTTGCGGACCTCCAGAATCCGGTGCAGGAAAAGGCCGTGGCGGCGGCCAAAGGGCGCAACATCCTCGTCGTGGCGGGGCCCGGCTCCGGCAAGACGCGCCTGATCGTCCACCGCATCGCCTACCTCGTGCGGATCCACCGCATCCAGCCCCAGCGCATCCTGGCCCTCGCCTTCAACCGCAACGCGGTCACCCAGCTCAAGCTGCGGCTGCGGGAGCTCCTCGGCCCCGAGGGCGCCTGGGTGCGCGTGCGCACCTACCACAGCCTGGCCATGTTCCTCACGGGGCGCATCTTCGACCCGGGCCCGGTTCAGGGGACGGAAGACCCGGAAGCCGGGTACTTCAAGGATGTGCTCCAGGAGGCGGTGCGGATGCTCGAGGCGGCCGCGCGGGACGACAGCGGCCTCAGGCCCTGGCGGGACACCTTCCTGCCCGGCCTGCGCCACATCCTGGTGGACGAATACCAGGACATCAACGAGCTCGAGTACCGGCTCGTCTCCCTCCTGGCCGGGAGGCAGGAGAGCGACGCGGACCGCAGGCCCGTCCTGACCGCGGTCGGCGACGACGATCAGAACATTTACAGCTGGCAGGGATCCAACGTCCGGTTCATCCGCCGCTTCCAGGAGGATTACGGCGCCGAGACCCTGGAGCTCTCCCGGAACTACCGGTCGAGCCCGGCCATCGTAGCGGCCGCCAATGCCCTGATCGCCCGCAACCAGGACCGGATCAAGTCGGCCCCGATCGTCTGCGCCGAGAACGAGCCGAACCGCGCCGTCCCTCACCGGGTGGGGCTGGTGGGCGCCCCCGACCATCTGAGCTGCCTCAAAGGCGCGATCCTGGAGGCCCAAAGGCTGCTCTCCGAGGACCCGGAGCTGGCCCCGGGGGATGTGAGCATCCTCTGCCGCACCAACCGCGAACTGGACACCCTCCTCATGCTGGCGCGGCGGCTGGGGCTCCCCCTCCGCGGTCTGAGGGGGCGCCGGCTGCCGCTGACGGCGGTCCGGGAGTTCCGGCTGTTCCTGGACACGCTGAACGATTGCCGCAAGGAGGTGATGAGCGCGGCCGCCCTGAGGGGCCTGGTCGAGGACCTGACGTCCGAAAGCGGCTACTCCCCGCAGAACATGTGGGTCGGGATGTTCCGCTCGATCCTCGAAAACCACCTGCACGAAACCATGGGAAGAGACCTGCCGGTCGCCGATTTCATCGATTATGTCTACGACGCCTCACGCGACGTCCGCCAGCTGTATCAGACGGACCGGGGAAGCGTCCTGGCGGCCACCCTGCACACCGCCAAGGGGCTCGAGTTCCCGGCCGTCATCATCGCCGGGCAGCCCGTCCGGAACAAAGCGGGGCACGAGGAGGAACGCCGCCTCTTTTACGTGGCGGTGACCCGCGCCATGCGGCACCTGACGGTCTTCTACGAGCGCCGGGACCCGCACCCCTTCATCCCCGAACTGGCCGGAGCCGGGCCCGAAGCCGTCGTCTACCGGGAGGCGGACCCGCCGCTCGACGCCGAAGACGAGCGGGACTACCACACGCGCCTCTGGGACCTGGATCTGCGCGACGTGGTCATCTCGTTCCCGTCTCTTCCCGGCTTCATCAAGCAGGCCCAGCCGATCCTGCGCCGGATCGAGCCGGGGGCCGCGGAGTCCCTCACCCTGGTCAAGCCCGGCCGCTACTATCTCATCAGCTACGACCTGACCCCCATCGCGCGGCTTTCGGCCCGCGGCGAGGCCCGGTACGAGGGCATCCTCGCCCAAGGGCTGCGGCTGCGCAGACTGCGCTTCCTGGCCGCCGTCGCCCGCCGGGAAAAGGACGCCCCGCGCATCCCGATCCCGGGCGCCCGCAGCGCCCCCTGGTACACCGGCCTGTTTCAACTCGCCTTCGAACCGGCTAGGCCCACCGCCCCGTGCTCGGATGGAAATGAATGAATCCCATGACTTCCCATGCGCCAGGCGAATCGGACCAAAAACTCGATTGATTTATTTAAAAATGAACGGCGGCAGAAAGGAAGACGGTAAAAGGGGCGCCGGACTGATACGTGGAGCCAAGCGTCTGATAATCGGAGGTGTTGATAATGCTGATATATTCTTTATCCATCAGGTTGTAGAACGACAGAGAAACATCCAATTCGCGGACGTTTATTTTGGGGATCGCTGTCGTATACGTAATGTCGAAATCGACTATCAGTGCTTCATCCACTTTTTCCGTCTGCAAAATGTCTCCGTACCTGCTCGATGTGTATCTCAGGATTGGAGACAGTGAAAAATTGCCGATTCTGTAGCTCAGCAGCGCTTTGGCCAGAAATTCCGGGGCGTCAGGCACCTGATTCCCGTCGATCGGTACAACGGCCCCCCCCTGATTATAGATATTCTGAGAAAAATAGAACCGGTTGTAAGAAAAGGATGCATACAGAGACAGATTCCTGGTAGGAACGGCGCCCGCTTCCAGCTCGAACCCGTACCCCTCGGCATCGAAAATGGTTGCAGGAAAACTGACCCCGAGCGAGTCGTCATAATAAGTGGCAGCCTTGTTTTTGTGTTTGGCATAATAGATCGTTGGAACAATATAGAGCTTTTCAGAGATGTATCTCAAGCCGAGATCGAAATTATCGGCTATTTCGAGCTCCTGTTTATTCCATAGATCTTGAAGTGTTATGCCTTGTTTGTAAAATTCGCTTTTCTGAGAAATATAATAAGGATAAAGAGCGACGCTCATGCCGAAATTCCTGCCATAAGAAAAGTAGGCACTCAAAGAATCTTTGAATTTGTAATTCAAACCAAAATTGGGAAGAATCTTATCAAAATCCTTTGAAGGCGCACTCGCCTTCGATTCGATGGACGTCGTCAAATTAAGTGCTTCCTCATAGCTTACATCCGGGATGCCGGTTGCATCGTAGGTGGTTATGTCCGGCATCGAATAGCGCAGATATCTGACACCCCCTTCCAGTGTCAATCGACCGTAAGAATATTTCCCTGACGCAATCGGAGCATGCTGACGATGTTTTGAAGAATTGGAAAGAATTTGCCACTTGTCGAAAACCAGTTCTCCGGAATCGAGTTTATACAATTTCCAGGATGTGGGCGGACCCGGCCTCTCCTGTTCAAGGTAAAAATAACCTATTGTATAATCGAATGATCGAATTTTCTGATTATACTCCGCCAGAGCGCCTACGATATCGTGATCTGTATCCCATCTTCTGATTCTGTTTTGTCCATTTTTCATGGTGATTGTTTCAGAGTAATATCCATGATCATTCCAGTAGAATGGTTTTAAATTTATTTTAGCATCATTTGAAATATTATATTTTGCATTTATAAAAAAATTGAAATCAACGAAATCGTTCTTGTTGTAATCATAGTAAAAATAATCATTTTTATCATTTGTGTATTCTAAATTGTAGTTTTTATCCAGAGAAGATGCCTGCTTATAATTGAGCGGCCTGTATGTGTTTACTTTTGCATTGTTATAGATGGAGAATGCTTCGATTTCGAATTTTTCGCCTAGTTTATGTGTCAACCCAGCCATAGCATTGTTCCTGCCGGAATGTCCTTCGCCTTTCCACTTGTCTACATTCGTGTTGGAGTACGACAAAAATCCGGCGGTATCGGAAGGCAGTAATCCCGTATCGAGGCGAAGGAAACTTCTCCTTGCGTCATGACTTCCCAACGCCTGCCTGAAATCGAAGCTGAATTCTTCCGAAGGCCTCTTAACCTCCAGATCAATTTTTCCGCCGATGCTTGTCAAACCGAAAGCCTTATCTGCAGGAAGCCCTCCCTTGTAGATCGATACGCTTTTGAAATTTTCCATATCGTAGATGTTGGCTCCTCCCCCCGGCCTCCCACTGACAGGGATGTTTTCCACATTGACCGGGGAGGCGGGGTTGCCGCCACTGGTTGCCTCCACCCCTCTGAATCTGAACGATTCATGATAATTGCTGATATCCCCGAGACCGAAAGGATCAACGCTCTGTTGATTCACCGAGGGCATGAGATTGATGGTTTTCTGTACGGACATCGTGGATCCTGTTCCGAGGACATCCATCGCTTTTTCCGTAATTTTTGTTTTGGTGTTGGTTTCTGTAAACATCGGCCCCACAAAATCTGCCTCTTCGAACTCGCCCTGTACGATGATATCAGGAAGGGAAATAACCTCTTCCGCTGAAAACGCCCAGCCGTTCAACAGCATACAACCCATCGAAAGCGCCGCCAGGAACAACCGTTTCATCTCGAATCTCCTTTCAGGTCGTCTCGTTCAAGACATGCATAAATGATTAAGATTTATATGATTATATTTTCCACTAACAAGAATTGCGCCATCGAGCGTCGAATGCCTTGAAAGGCTTCGTATCCATCCGGAAATGATCGACTGGGGACAACCAAGTTTTCAGTCGAGGAGGAAGGATTCTTGTCTCATATCCGGCAAAAAGCTTTTCTCCGCATGGAAACGGGCTCATTCGACGCCATACGCCTGTTCCGCATCCGCAAGGCAGGCGTGATCAGAGGTCCTCTTCTGTCCCACAATGGGGAATATGCAAAGATCCGAAGCACTGCGGCCTTTTAATGCATTATGTAGTATTCCAATATGGAATAGATCGTCAAGAAAAATCTCTGTTCCACTACGGGGGGGTCTACCCGCTCAACTGACTCCCTCCCGAACAGAGGCATCGGGAAAGTAATCTTTTCGCCTTTCTTTCGGAGTTTTGCTCCGGCAAAGCATCGAGGCGAAGATCCGCCAACCATTTACCGGCGTGCCTGATATGTCCGGGTCTGGCGCCCGATCCGCTTACTTGTTTGCCAGAGCGGCCAGAATGCGAAGGGCCTGCAGGCTGCGGTCCTTGAGTTTGAGGCGGCCGGTGGTGGACTCCCAGCGGTAGACGGTGGCGGTTGTTACGTCGAGCCGCTCCGCGAACTCGGCAGGGGTCATCTTCAAGGTCCGGCGCAGGCGGGCGACCGACTGACCGGACGGGCGAAGCCGGGGAAGAGCCGGGGGCGGAGGAGTACGCAAGGGCGTCTTCCCGGGCGGCGGCACCCTTCCTTGCTTCAACTTCGCGGCTGGGGCGGGACGTTCAACGCTAGCCGGCGCTGAGGCGGATCTCGGCGGAGTTTTTGTGGAGGACTTGGCCCGCGCGGAACGAGCAGCAGGTCTCGGGCGCCGCGCCTTCTTACCTGGGGCAGCCGGAAGAGCCGAAGCGCCGCCCTTTCCCGTCGCACGCCTCTTAGACTCTGCGGATCGGGGTTTCGGGTCGCATGCATCGAGTTCGATTCCGAAGATATCCCCCAGATCCTCCTCGGCGAGGAACCCGCCTTCTCCTTCAGCTACGGCGGCTGGCAGCGCAACCCCGGCGCCCATCAGCTCCTCGGGATCGACGCCGCGGAGGAGAAAAAGGAGTTCAGGCCGGTTGTCTAGCCGATTCCCGACACCATAGAGGACTGCGGCCACATGTTTACACATGACCGCCCAATCCGGACAGCTGCAGCGGAACGTGATCTCCCTGGGGCCAGGAAAGAGGCCCTTTTCTCTATCCGTCACAATCCGCATGACCTCATCGGAAAGCTTCCCCTGCAACAGTTCGAGCATGGAACCTATCTGCCCCACGCAACGGTTCTTGATCTCCTTCCAGGCCCGGGCCGGCAATTCCTTGATCGAGATTGAAACGGAGTAAAGGGAACTTCCGCTCACCAGGGCATCGATGCGGCCGGGGAGAACATCGAGATGGCAGACAGACCCGTTCCGGACATAGCTCCGTCCCCGAGGCAGGCGATTGCTGTAATCAGAAAAGGATTCCAGGTGCTCACACCAGCCGTTGCCCCAGAAACTTCGCGTAATGGTGCGCCCCTCGATCTCGACGGGGTCGATCCGCATCCCTTTCTTCATCAGCTTCTGCGCCTGCCGGGCGGCCTTGGCCCGTTTTTCCGCGACCGGCACGTAGGGCGGCCAGTAACTGGTATATCTTCTTCCTCTTCTCGCCATCGGTAACCACGTCCTCCTGACCACTATCGAACTTTCCACCGTTCAGGCGCTTGTGAAGACAAGCCCGTTTCCGGACTGGAAACTTTGTCGTGCCGGACACTCTTTTCCGGATGGAAACAAGCTGACAATCAGGAACCCTTGAACAACGTCCCTTCCAATCCTCAGGCAGCCGCCCGGCTGATATCCAGACGGACCAGTTCGATCAGGGCATCGTCGGAGAGTTCGGTCAGATTCACCTCGCCCTCCGGGGAAAGGACCTCTTCGGCCAACTGCCGTTTTTCGGCGATCAAGACGTCGATGCGCTCCTCCACGGTGCCGCGCGTGATGAACTTATGCACGAGAACATTGCAGGACTGACCGATGCGGAACGCCCGGTCGGTGGCCTGATTTTCCACCGCCGGATTCCACCAGCGGTCGAAGTGCACCACATGGGAGGCGGCCGTCAAGTTGAGCCCCGTACCACCCGCCTTGAGCGAAAGGATGAAAAACGGGGGGCCGTCCTCGTCCTGGAACTGCGCCACCAGGCTTTTGCGATGCTTGACGGGCGTTCCGCCGTGCAGGACCAGCCCGGGCCGGCCGAAAACCGCTGCAAGCACATCCGCCAACGCCGGAATAATTTCCCGGAACTGCGTAAAAATCAAGGCCTTTTCCTGACGCTCGGCGATCTCGCCGGCGATCTCGGAAAGACGCACGAACTTCCCGCTCCGCTCCGCCCGATAATCGCCGTCGGCGGTGACCTGGCTTGGATGGTTGCAGATCTGTTTCAAACGGAGGAGCGTTTGAAGGACCAGCCCACGGCGGGCTATCCCCTCCACTATGCTCAACGCCCCCCTCAGGTCCTGGACCGTCTTCTCATAGAGGGCGACCTGCTGCCGGGTCAAGGTGCAATAGCACGGCATTTCAGTCTTTTCCGGGAGATCGGCGATCACGCGCCGGTCGGTCTTGAGGCGGCGCAGGATATAGGGCCCTACCAAGCGGCGGAGCGGCTCGAACGGGTTCTCGGGGCGCGCCTCCAGGCCCTTGACAAAGGTCCGGAAGACCCCGGCGGACCCCAGGAGGCCCGGATTCAGAAAATCGAAGAGGGACCAGAGGTCCGCCAGCCGGTTCTCGATCGGCGTCCCGGTCAGGGCGATCCGGGCATCGGCCGAAAGCCTTCGGACCGCCCGGCTTTGAAGCGTTGCGGGGTTCTTGACCATCTGGGCCTCGTCCAGGATCACCAGGCGCCAATGCTGATCGGCCAGCCACGGCTGGCGGTGCACCATGGCATAGGTCGTCACCACCAGGTCGGCTTCGGCCAGGCGGGCCGGCTCGCGGGCGATCCGGTCGAGCGTGCGGCGGTCGGTCTCGGCCGGGTGCACAAAAACGAGCCGCAGATCCGGCGTAAAGCGCGCCGCCTCCTGCCGCCAGTTCCCGAGGAGCGAGGAGGGCACCACGAGCAGCGCCGGATGCCGCTGCGCTCCGGCAGGTTCTTGCACCGCACAGATCAGCAGGGCCAGGACCTGGATCGTCTTCCCGAGCCCCATATCGTCGGCCAGACACGCCCCCAACCCGAGTCCGCTCAGAAACCGCAGCCAACTGAGCCCCTCCCGCTGATAAGGCCGCAAATCGGCTCTCAGCGCACCGCCCGTATCCACAGGAGCCAATCGGCCCGGATCCCGCAGGCCCGCCAGGATGCCCCGCAGGGCATCGCCGGCGACGACCTCCGACCACGGCCGGTGCCGTTCCGCCTCCTCTTCATGCTTCAGATCCGCCGAGGCCCCCGCGAGCAGACGCATCCCTTCGATAAAAGAGATCCCATCCTTTCCGGCCGATCTCCGCACCTTTTCCCAATGGGCCATCGCCTCCCGGAGCCTCGCCCGGTCCACTTCCACCCATTGGCCCTTGATGAAGACCAACCCGTCGGCTCCATCGAGGATCGCGTTCAGCTCTTCGGGCGAGAGCGTTCGATCCCCCAGTGCGACCTGAAGATCAAAATCGAGGAGCGCCCGGGTCCCGAGCGTCGTTCGGGTTTCGCCGATCTTCACGCTCACCCGGGGGCGGGCGCGCTTCTTCCACCAGTTGGGCAGCCGGACCGAAAGCCCGGCATCCTCCAGCAGCGGCACGCTCCGGAGCATGGTGTAGGCCTGCTCCGCCGACCAGGCCATCGGCTGGTAGATCCGCCGGGACGCCGTTAGTTCCCTCACCCACACGCAGGTTTCCCCCGCCCGCTGCACCGGGGCGAGCAGCTTGATGAGAACCGGCCGGTTTCCAGCCCCGGCATACTGTTCGAGGGCCTTGCCGAGGGCCAGGTGTTTCAGTTGACCGGCGGCGCCGAAACCCGTGGAGAAGGTCGCCATAAAAGCGAAAGGGCGCCGCTCATCCTGCCTGTTTTCGGCCAGATGGAAACAGACCCTTCCGACCTGCCGCCACTGGGGCGCACGGGTGGTCAAGAAGGCCTCGAGCCCCTCCCCGCCTTCGAGTTCGTTCCGGACCCAGCCGTCCAGTTCGAGCCACACGCCCCGGAGGACGGCGGCCGTGAGATACTCCCCGCCGCGCATGGGCGGGGCGGCCAGGGCCTGCGCCTCGCACACGTCATCCGAGGGCGGATCGACTGCGAAGGTCGCCATCTCCGCAGGGACGTGACACAGGGCCGTCAGATACCGTGCGGCCCAATCCTGCCAGAACCGCAAGGTCAGCCGGCCGTCGCAGGAGAGCTTTTCCGCCGCCAGCAAGAAAAGCCCCGAACGCCAGTCCGCCTCGAAGGAGCGTTGCAGCGCCTCCCAGGCCCGGGACGGCGGCGAGGCCTCCTGCGGCTCCAACCGCAAAAAGCCCCGTCTGGTCAACCGGATCTGCAGTGTGTCCTGATCATTCTTCATGGCGGTAAACGCTGGCAAAACAGTGGACAATCGAGGGTTTTTCAGCTAAAAATCGGCAGGACGCCGCACGATGGCACGGCCGGCCAATCAGCCGGCATCCCTAGAGGGTGAACAAGACAGGAAAGACCCCGCCTATAGCCCCTCCGGTAAAAAGGGTCTTTTTAGAAATTACATGATTTTTCGATCGAGTCCATCTTATTTTCTTCCTCCAATGATTCTCCTCGCACGCGTTTCTTGAGCACCGGCGAGTCGACGTTTTGGGCATGAACGTTCCCTCTTCGAAAAGGGATCGGAACCGAGACCCTGCTTTTTGCCATCGCCCCTGACAGGGCGGCGCCCCTTGGAGGGCTGGAAGGAGCGACCCGTGAAGCCGAAGCCGATGCGCCAGGTGGCGCTGCGTATGACCGTCGACCCCGATCTGATTCACCTGGCGGCCGCCTTCGCGGAGCAATCCGCCGCCGCCTTCAAGCTGGACAAAAAAAGCGTCCTCGCCCTGACGCTCGCCACGGAAGAACTCGTGGAACACCTATCGAGGACGGCGGCGAGAGGCGGCGAGATCGAGATCCTCTGCAAGGAAAGGGTGTACTGCGTCGAGGAGGCCTTCCTGCTGCCGGACCGCAACCTCGACCTGCGGGCCTTCAACCTCACGGCACGCGTCTCGCCTGAGGACGAATCCAGCCTCGAAGAGACCGGCCTCATCATCGCCTCGCGCATGGTCGACGGGTTCCGGTTGAAAAGCATGCCGGAAGGCCTGATGTTGACGCTCATCAAGGAAAAGGCCTATCCGGAGCTCTCCGGTGACTGGAGCGGAACCGCAAAGCCCCTTGAATCGTTTTCGGTCCGTCCCCCCGATTCGGAAGAACTGAAGACCTTCGTCCACATGGCCCTGACCTTCTATCAAACCGCCCAACTCCCCCTCGCCTTCCGTTTCCCCGGCAAGGTGGTGGACATGGCCGCCGCCGGCGAGTTCACCGTCCTGATCGCGACGGACCAGAAAGGAAACATCGGCGGAGGCATCCTCCTTCACATCTCTCAAAACCAGGTGGTCGAAGCCGCCGGCCCCTACATCTTCGGGCAGGAAGACCCCTCCCGGATGGCCGCGGAGTTGATCGAGGCCTGCATCGCCTCCCTGGCCCGGACCGGCAAGATCGGGCTGATTCTGCGCCACCCGACCCGGCACATCCCGGAAGGATGGTTCGAATTGCTGGGGACGCTGGAGCCCCGGGGGGAAGACGGAAAGGTCCGATCCAACCCGTTCTATTACCGGCAGATAGAGGAGGATCTCGGAACGGCGGTCTGGTGTCACCCGGACCTGCAGGCTTATCTTTCGGGAGAGTACACCCGTTTGGGGCTGGCCCGCCACATCCGCACCGTCAGCGACCTCGGGGAAACCCCCTCTCCTTATTCGGTGATCTTCGTAACGCTCGACCCGTTTCACGAAGAGGCGATTCTTCGCCCGGTCTGGTGGAATAAAGACGCGGAGCAGAACTTGGCCGACCATCTCGCGCTGCTCGAAAAGGAATCCCTCTCGAACATCCTGTTCGCCATGGATCTCGGAAGCCCCTGGCACGTGCGGTTCACCCCGATGCTGCTCAGGCAGGGCTTCGAGCCGCGCATCGTCATGCCCTACGGCGGCGCGTCCGACCTCCTGCTCTTTCAGCATCCGCGAAAGGGGGCCCCCAAATGAGCGGGGTGGCCCTGCAGCAACTCGTCCCCGACTACATCCGGCGCTTCGAGGCCTACATCCCGAGCAAGCCGGACCCCGAGCTGAAGAAGCTCTATGGGTGCGACCGCCTCTACCGCCTCAACAACAACGAAAACTGCCTCGGCCCGCCGCCGGAGGCGCAGCGGATCATCCAGCGCTTCCCTCCGCCCGCCGCTGCGGTTTACCCGAGCGGGGACTGCTACTACCTCCGGACAGCGCTCGCGGAAACCTTCGGGAAGCACCCCGACCAGTTCATCGTCGGCAACGGCGCGAACGAAGTGATCACTTGCGTGATCAAGACCTTCTGCCAGCAGGGGGACAACATCGTCACGGCCGACAAGACCTACGCCGTCTACGAGTGGGTGGCCGAGTTCTCGGGGCTCGAGGCGCGGCTCGTTCCGCTCAAGGATTTCGAATTCGACGATCAGGCCATGCTGGAAAGGATGGACGACCGCACCAAGATCGCCTTCGTCTGCAATCCGAACAACCCGACCGGCTCCTACTGGGACACAGAACGGATGCGGGCCTTTCTGGATGCCGTCGACGGCCGGCGCATCGTCGTCGTGGACGAGGCCTACTGCGAGTTCGTGGACCAGCCGGACTACCCGGACGGAATGTCGCTGATGGAGGACTACCCCAATCTGGTCGTCTTCCGGACCTTTTCGAAGATGTACGGCCTGGCTGGGCTCCGCATCGGCTACCTGGCGGGAAGCCCGGAGGTGGTTCAAACCATCCGGAAAACCATGACCGTCTACTCCGTCAACGTCCTGGCCCAGGAAGCGGCGCAGGCGGCCATCCGGGACGCGGAGCATGTCGAACGGACCCGCTCGATGGTGCGGCAGGGCAAGGACTTCCTCGGCCGCGAGCTCGCGCGGATGCACCTGCCCGTCGTGGTGGGGGAAGGGAATTTCATGATGGTGAGGCTGCCCATCAGCGACACGCTCGCCTATCGAAGGCTCATGGCGGAGGGCGTCATGGTCCGGACGATGACCGGGTTCCGGTTCCCGAACTGCATCCGCATCACCCTCTCCCGCATGGAGGCCCTGGAGGCCCTCGTGGAGGCCCTTGAAAAGATCCTCAAACTCCCGGGTCTGAGGAACCGGAAAACCGCGCGCTGAAGGAAGGACGAAGGATTTTCGGGTTTTCAGGTGAGGGTCGATCCTTCGGGGAAAAGCCGCAGCAGGAGGTTGCCCGAAACCCTGCGCCTGTATTCGGCCGATGCACGAACATCGTCGATCGGTGCCACGGCCGCCATCGCAACTGCGGCGGCCTGCTCGAACACCCCCCGCGAGGGCCGCTTGCCGGCCAGCAACGCCTCCGCCGGGGCGCAGGTCATAACGGTCGGGCCGACGCTTCCCCACGCAAACCGCGCCGAAAAAATTTCCCCGTCCACGGAGAGGCGCAGCAGGGCGGCCATGCTCGCCACCCCGATGGCCATGGCTTTGCGCTGCCCCACCTTCTCGAAATGGTGCACCTGCCTCCCTCCCGGCTTCTCCACCCGAACACCTGCCAGGATCTCACCTTGTTCGAGGCCTGTCCTCCCCGGCCCTGTAATGAACTCCCCGATCGGCACACGCCGCATCCCGCTCTGGCTTCGAAGCTCCAGAACCGCATCGAGGACATATAGCGGCGGGAGCGTGTCCCCTGCAGGGGAGGCGGTGCAGATATTACCGCCGAGGGTCCCCATCCGGCGGATCAACGGGGAGCCGAGCGTTCGCAGCGCCTGGTGAAGCACCGGAAGGTGCCGCTCGACGAGCGGATGGCAGATCAGCTCCGCATGGGACGTGCAGGCCCCGATCCAGAGATCCGTTTCCCCCTCGCGCACCCCGCGGAGTTCGGCGATCCGTTCGAGGCAGATGAAGGCGGCGGGATCGCTCCGACCGGCCCGCATCTTTACCAGGAGGTCCGTCCCGCCGGCAAGCAGCGCCCATGACGGCGCCTCCAACAGGGGCCAGAGCGCCTCCAGGCTCTCCGGGGAAAAAACCTCTCTCATGGGGTGGGGCCTCCCTGCAGCTTCTCGAACGCGGCCTGAACGGCATCCACGATCTTGGCGTACCCCGTGCAGCGGCAGAGGTTGCCGCTAAGCCCCTCGCGGATCGCCTCCCGGCCGGTGTCCGGGCGCGCCCCGAGGAGGTCCGCGGCAGCAATGATCATGCCGGGGGAGCAGAAGCCGCACTGCACCGCCCCGCACCGGACGAAGGCCTCCTGGAGGGCCTGCAGGCGGCCGTCCTCTGGAGCGCCTTCAATGGTCGTCAGCGCCTTTCCATCCAGCTGCGCGGCGAGCATGAGGCAGCTCAGGCGGCTTTCGCCGTTCACCAGAACCGCACAGGCCCCGCACTCTCCGCTGCCGCAGCCCTCTTTCGTCCCCGTCAGCCCCAGGTCCTCCCGCAGGAGGTCGACCACCCGCCGGTCGGGCGCCGTGCTCACTTGCGTTTCTTTTCCGTTCAAGACAAAGCGGATTTCCACGACTTCACTCCGCATGAGATGCTGCGCCTTTGCCCTGGATCAAAGCGAGGACCTTTTCCCCCGTGAGAGGCGCATGATTCGGTTCGATGCCGCAGGCGTCCGATACCGCATTGGCGATGGCCGGGAGGGGACCGTTCATCCCGACTTCCCCGACGCCCTTCAGCCCGAAGGGGCCCGTCGCCTCCGGAGCCTCCACGGCGATGGAGACAATCTCCGGCACGTCCAGTGCGCCCGGGATGATGTAGGTCGCGAAATCGGGGGTGAGGATGCGCCCCTTTTCCAGACGCACCGCCTCGCTCAGCGCGTAGCCGATCCCCTGGGCGACGGCCCCCTCGACCTGCTGCTCAAAGGTCTGCGGGTTGAGCACCCTCCCCGCCTCCGTTGCCGCAAGATAGCGTTTGACCTCGACGGCCCCCGTCAGTTCGTCCACCTCGACAAGCGCGAGATGGGCGGCGTGGGAAAATAGGAGGTGCGGAAACCCGATCACGAATTCCTTCCCCGTATCCGGGGCATCGGCTGCGACCGGCATGATGAACTGGCTGATGCAGACACGGGCCTCGTCCCGCATCATGGCGGCTATGTCGCGGAGGGAGACCTCTTTTTTCGCCTTCGCGTATCGCACCCGCTCCGGAAGCAGCTCGAGGTCGTCGAGCGTGTCAGCGAAGAGCATCAGCGCCGCCCAGCCCAGAATCCGGCGGCGGAGTTCCTCGCAGGCCTGGATCAGGGCGTTTCCATAGGTGTAGGTGGTGCGGCCCGCCGCCGCGGAGCCCGACGGGTATGTCCGCTCTGTATCCGGCTGCACCCCCTCGATGCGCGTTTCAGGCTGGCGCAGGATCTCACCGGCGATCTGGAAGAGCGCGCTCGTGTTCCCCTGGCCCATGTCGCTGACCCCGTTATAGACCCGGATGGCCCCTTCGCGCGTCAGTTCCACCTTGGCAATGGCCGAGTCAGGCAGCCCGCGGCCGTATCCCATGGCATTCCAGAGGGCCGCCATGCCGACGCCCCGCTTCTTGAACGGCCCCGCCGCGGCCTTCCAGGCCTCCCGCCCGCGCCACAGGGGATGCTTTTGCAGAGTTTCAAGACAGGCGCGGATGCCGGTGGACTGCGTCAGCCGCACGCAGCACCCGTTCGTATCGCCCTGTTCGAGGGCGTTTTTGCGCCGCAGGGCCAAAGGGTCGATCCCCAGCCGCGCCGCCATCCGGTCCATCATCCGCTCGACGGCAAAGCTCACCTGGGCCACCCCGAACCCGCGCATGGCGCCCCCGATGGGGTTGTTCGTGTAGACGCACACGCCTTCGATGCGGGTGTGCGGGATGCGGTAGGGTCCGGAGGCATGCTCCATCCCGAGGGCCATAACCTCGCCGCCCAGGTGCGCGTAGGCCCCCGTGTCATAGGACAGGCGGCAGTCGAGCGCCTGGAGTTCACCATTTTCGGATGCCCCGATCCGGTAGTGCATGCGCGCCGCGTGGCGCTTGTACCCTGCCAGGAAGCTCTCCTCGCGCGGCCACCACATTTTCACCGGCCGCCCCCCGGCATGCAAGGCCGCCAAGGCCAGCAGGCACTGGACCGTGGCGCCGTCCTTTCCGCCGAAGCCGCCCCCCAGGTATGGCCCGATGATCCGGATCCGGTCCATCGGGATGCCGAGGGCATGGCCGATCTCCCAGCGGTCCCGGAAGGGGGCCTGGGTGGAAACGACCAGAACGAGCCGGCCGTCGGCCTCCTGCCAGGCGACCCCGTTTTCCGTCTCCAGGAAGGCGTGGGAGATGAAAGGGACCTCGAAGATCCCCTCGACGACGACGGGGCTGGACCGCAAGGCCGCCTCTGCGTCGCCTTTGCGGAGCGCGGCCTGGAGGAGGATGTTTCCGTTCGGGCTGCCTTCGTGGACGAGCGGCGCGTCCGGGAGGAGCGCCTCGTCGATCCCGAAGACGCCGGGCAGCGGCTCGATGCCCAGCCGGATCAGGTCCAGGGCCTTCCGGAGCACCAGGCGGTCTTCCGCGAGGACGAGTGCGACCGGATCGCCGCAGTGCCGCACGACGTCGTCGCACAGGACCGGCTGATCCTTGTGGACGATCCCCTGCCGGTTGGTCCCCGGCACATCCCGGCCGGTCAGGACGGCGACCACCCCCGGCAGCGCCGCTGCCGCCCCGATGTCAACAGCCCGGATACGCCCGTGGGCCACCCCGGCGCGCTTGGCCCCGGCCCACAGCAGGCCTTCGCCATAGTGGTCGGCGGCGTACTTTTCCGCACCCGCGGCCTTTGATGCCGCGTCCGGACGGACAAAAGGTCGTCCGATTCTGGGAATGTCCTGGCTCATGCCCTGCCCGCTTCGATGGCCGGCATCCAGGGATGCCCTCCATCACACTACAAAAGTCCACAGTGGAAATCATAGATGCAAAGAATCAGCGGAACCGGGCAAAGGCTTCGTCCATCCTCAGATAGGCCGGGGCCGCCGTCCCAGCACCTTCAGGGCTTTTTGGAGAGCCCGCCGCAGGTCCGCTCTCCGCCTTGCCGGCTGCGGCATCGATTGCCGCTGCATCGCGAAGAGGGGCGGTTTGCGCAAGTGCATAGCACAAAGCCCTCGTTCGTTCAACGCTAAAGGCGCGCCCGCGAAACCGGGACATTCCGGGGATCCTTTTTTATGCTAAGGAAATCCGGTTTTTTTAGAGTCACGGCCCGCAACGGATGACAAAACATCCAAAAAGATCCCCTCAGGCCGCAACCGGGATTGTTTTTCCAATCCTCCGGGTTTATTCTCACCGCATTCATCTGTCTTGGGGTATGCAACACCCGGGGAGAAAACCGCAGCCGCGGGCGGAACGAAACGCCGGCTGCCAAATGTTGCGGAACTGCGCCGATCTGAGACGAGGATCCATGAACGACCCAGCCCCACCGCCGAAACTCATGACGGCCGAATTCACCTCCCTTTGCCTGATCATGGGGGCCGCCTTCTGCAATATCAGCGTCTTCTACAGCTTTTATCACTATCTGGAAACGATCGGCATCCCCACGGCGTGGCGGGGGTTCCTCGTAGGCCTCGAACCGATGTCCGCCTTCATCCTGCGCCTGGTGGTGCTGCCCTGGCTGAACGTGCGCAATGCCATGCGCATCGTCCTGGCCGGGCTCCTTCTTCTGACCGCCGCCTCCTGGGCCTACCTGTGGGTGGATTCAGTCGCCGGCATGATCGTCCTGCGGATCATCCACGGCGGGGTGTTCGTTCTGCTCACCTCGGCCCTCATCGCCCTCGCCGTGATCTTCATCCCTCAGGAAAGGAGCGGTCAGGGCTTCAGCGTCATCAGCATCGCGTCGATCATCCCTTACGCGGTCATACCGCCCCTCTCGGAGGCGCTCCTGCCGCGCCTGCGGAACGAAGCCGACATCTATGCGGCGGTTTCGATCTTTTCCATCCTCTCCCTCCTGCTTCTGGCCGCCGCGCGCGGCCGGATCGGCGCAGCGGTAAAAGGGCTCGACACGGCGCTGATGCGCCGGCTCACCTGGCCGGAAATCCGTGAAAACCTTCGCCGGCGGCCGGTGGCCACCCTGCTCTTCATGCTGTTCCTGATCTATTTCACGCATGCGACCTTCTTCTATTTTCTAAAGAACCTCACCGTCCAGATCGGCACCGGAGAGGTAGGCCTGTTTTTCAGCGTTTCGATGATCATGATGCTGGTCGTGCGCCTGACGGGGACCACCCTTTTCGACCGGCTGGACAAACGCTCGACCCTCCGCAAGGCGCTCGCCCTGCTCATCCCCTGTGTGGTCCTTCTGCCGCACGTTCCAACGAGCATCCTCTATTACGTCCTGGCGGCGGTCTACGGGACCTGTATGGGCGTAGGACTGCCGCTGCTCAACGCCCTGCTCTTCTCAGCCTCCCCGCCCGCTCTCAAAGGACTCAACACCAATCTGGCCCTCTTCACGATGGACCTCGCCTACTTTTGCACCCCGTACCTCGGGGGGGTCTTCATCTCGTTCGGCGCCGAATTCAGGCTGCTCTTCTACATCGCCGGCGGGTCCGCCACCCTTGCGCTGGCCATGACCACAGGCAAGCGCAGCGGATCTGATTGAGAAGGGCACCCTTCGGAAAAAAAACTGCGGGGTTCGGGCTAGCGGGAGGTGTTTGGCCGGAGGGGCCTTGTCGACCGCCGAACCAGCAAACGCGCCGATCGACGTCTAGCTGCCCGAGAAGGGCTGTTGGCAGATGGGAACCCTGGTCCTACCGGGCAGTCGTTTCCTGACGAGCGCCGCCTGCTTGTGGCGGATATCCCCGGCCGGACGTGGCAGCGCGGGGCATCCAGCCACCTCAATAATCCCGCCGCCATTTGATGCCGATGCCGCCTTCGGAGTTCTCACCGACGTCGGCCTCCCAGGTGATGCTGGGCGTAATCTCTACATCGACGCTTATCCTTCCACTCTCCGGGCCCAACCCCCGCTCGACCTCCAGGTAGACCTTTTCATTGATATACTTGCCGGCCGCCAGGGTCGTGTCGCCCTGGCCGTTTTCAGGGGTCCTGATCTGGAGTTGGTCCACATCCAGAAGCCGCCGCGTCCGGCTCATGAAATCGAGGCCTCCGCCGCCCCCGGCCAGGGTGCGGACGGCGGCTGCGAGCTGAAGCGCCTGGGCCGCATTCAGCCGCGAGGCGGTGCGCCTGAAAAGGATATAGGAGAGGATCTCGTCCGGAGGCAGCGGCGGGTCCGAAGAAAGCGCCAGCTTGAGGGTCGACGGCGTCCCGGCGAGGCTCACCCGGGCCGTGACATCCCCGGTCGAGGCCTCGGCCACCACGTCGACAGAGGGATCCGGGGGCACGGAGCCGTCGAAGGTGATCACCCCCCTGGTGAGCTGAAACGGTTTACCGAGGAAGTCGAACCGCCCCCTGACGAGCGACAGACGGCCGGCCAGCACAGGGGCGTCCGCCGAGCCCTTGATGGTCAGGTTTCCCTCCCATTCGGAGTCGAGGCCCCGGCCGCGCACAAAGACCCGGCCCGGGCTCGAAACCGCCAGATCGAACCGCAGCCGAAGGCCCGGGGATTCCGTTGTGCTCTCTTTCTTTTCCGGGACCGCCGGTCCGTCCTGCACGCCGTTGATCTCGACCACATCGAGGGTAACCACTTCGGGCGGCAGACTCTCCGGTATCCGCAGATCCGCCGGACCGACAACGACCCGGCCCGCGAGCAGCATGTCGCGCAGCGCCCCCGTCAGGCGCACCACCCCATCCGTTGCGACCGTGGCGTCGATACGCCGGACCAGGGTGGCATTGGCGAGGGTCAGATCCACCTGCAGCGGGAAGCCTCCCTCCGGATCGAGCGCCACCCAGCCTGCAGCGGAGAGCCTCCCTTCGCCCCCGTCGCTCGCCTGCGCCGAGGTGATATCGATCCGCTCCGCGCCGCAGGCGGCTTCCAGGGACAGATCCTTCAGGACGGTCCCCGTTCGAAGATTTTCGTAGGCCCCGTCGACGACCTTCATCCCGCCGGCCAGCAACGGGTTTTCCCCGGCGCCTCCGAGGCGCATGTCTGCGGTCAAGACCCCCGACAGGACCTGGTCCTCCCAGTCGACCAAGCCGTTGAACATCGCGAGATCGATGTCCGCCTCCACCCGCCCGGACCACTCCCGCCCGTCGATCCTGCGCGCGCCGGCCGGTGAGAAGGAGACCGCATAGGGCGCCAGGGCCTCGACGGTCAGAACCTCGCGATCCTGCGTGCGCATGCCGGCGGCGGCCGAGATGCCTCCTTCCGCGCTCCTGGCGTATCCGGCGATCTGCACCGACGGCATCCCTGAAAAATCGGGATCCGCCGACCTCAGGTCCTTCACGTTGAAATCCGCTTCGAAGATCGGCCTTTCGAGGGACCCGTCCAGGACCGCGTCGACCTCGGCCGTTCCCCTCAGGTTGGCGGACTGGAAAGGCGGGAGGGACTCCAACGGCCATTCGATGAGAGCCCCCTTCCCCTCCAAACGCTCCGCATCGAGATGCACGGTTGCCTGCAGCAAACCGGAGCCGAAGCGCAGCGCCAGGTCATCCACAGTGAGCGAAGCGCCTTCCCGTTCGACCGTCAGAGGCCGGACCAGCAGAACGGGATAGGCCCCGTAGCGCCCGTTCAACCGCTCGATCCTCATCCAGAGAGGCCCGGCTCCGTAGCCGAGGGCGCCGCCCAGTTCGATCGCCAAGGGCTCTCCATACGCCCCTTCGATCCGTCCTTCGAACAACGAACCTGAGGAGTCCGCCATCAGGTCCAATGTCAGCGATGCGACGTCGAATCCGGCCTGGCGGAAGCCTTTCAGTTCCAGACGCGCTTCTCCCGCGGGTTGTCCCAGCGGCCGAAGAACCCGGCCGGATGCCTGGAACGCATCGATCGTTCCGAACGATCCGTGGATCCCCTCTCCGGCGATCTCCCCCGTGAGCGTGCCGCCCTCCGGGGACGGATCGAGCACGAATCGGAAATCGGCGGACCCGCTCACACCGGCCGGCTCCTCACCCACGAAAGGGGTCAGAAACATGAAATCCTGGGCCTTTCCCGCCAGATCCCCCCCGATGGATCCCCCTGCGATGTGAAATCGGCCCTCCGCTGCAAACCCGGGGGCGCTCACCCGGATGCCGTCGGCCGTGATCCGCTCCGCCCCGAAGGCGTAAGCCCCCGCGACGGCATACAACCCCGTCTCCTTCGTAAAGGAAAGCCTGGCCTCGCCGGTCGCCGCGGCAAGAGGCCCTTTGAGGGAGCCTTCCAGGCGCAGGTCCGGGAAGGAAAGCCCCCACGCCGTGAATTCGCTCCCGGCCGTCTCGAGGCTGATTTCGGGCACGTCGAGCGTCCCTGTCATCACGGCGGAGGCCGCCAGCGCACCCGAAAGAGGCAGGTCGAGGCCGCGTCCTACAGCGGCGATGTCGTCGGAACGAAGCCCGGCCGTGATATCGACCCTTCTGCTTGCAAGATCGAGGGTGCCCGATGCGCTGACGGTCTCCCTTTCCCCTTCGAATCGAACATTCTCGAAGGTCAAGTGCCTCCCGGCATCGAGGCGGCAGACGCCGGCAACCGCCCATCGGCCCCCGAGAGCAGGCGGGATCCCGGGCGGAAGATCCGCGGTCGGCACCGACAGCGTTCCTTCGAGAACGGCATCGACATCCTCAGGCCCATCCGCCGAGATACGGAGTTGGAGGTCGGCACGCCCCGGAAGAGCCAGGCCCCAGGGGGCGCTCAAGGGGCCCAGATCCCTGGAGGAAAGGACGACCCGCGCCTCGCCGCGCACCCCCTCCGGATCGAAGGATCCGGACAACTTCAGCCGCTGCCCCTCGGCGGCAAGTTCGAACGTTTCGATCCCCCAACCGGCAGCGGTCGGCCCGGAAAGTAAGATCTTCCAGCCGAGCGGCGAATCCCCGAGAGGCCGCTCGCCCGCCACCGTAACGGCCTCGATCGCCCCCTCTCCGGCCAGCCGCAGTCCGTAAGACGCCCCCTCGGCTGCGGGTATCAGCTCCGCCTCGAGGTCGCCCGCAAACCGGCCGACCCCCAGCTCCGCCATTCGGAACGATTCGAGGACAGGGCGGAATCGGGCCGTCAGCCGGTCGAAAGGCCCTTCGATCGCGCCCGAGAGGGTCAACCTCCCTTTCGGGCCGCCGCCCGTAAGGGCATCCAACGGGGAGAGGTCCGGAGCGAGCAGATCGAAACCCGCCTCCATCCGGCGCTTTTCAAGATCGAACGACCCGGCCCCCTCGAGATGCACCGCCCCCGTGTCGATCCGCAGGTGATCGATCGCCGCCCTGTCGAAGCCGTCAATCCGCACGGCCGCAGCGATCTCCGGCGCCTTGAGACACCATCCGGCCCACTCCACGGGCAGAACCCCGTCGCCCGGCTGCAAAACGCCTTCGAGGGACAGGCGGGCGGCATCACCGATCTCGAGCCCCAACAGAAACGCGGCGGAACCCCAAGCGCCCACTGCGGCGCTCAGCCTGCCCTTCCAGGCATCCATTTCGCCGTCGCCGTCCATTTGGATCTCGATCCCGTCCGGAATGGAGGCCATCTTTCCCAGAAGCCCTCCCGGGTCCTCGTGAAACAAAAACGCCACGCGCAGCCGATCGGTATCCGGCCATGCGAAGGCCTCGCCTTCGAGACGGGTCGCCGGACCGTCGTCCACCCGTTCGAAAAGGATCCGGATCCCGCGGCCGCGATCGGCACCCGCCTCTCCGAAAGCGCCATTCAGGGCGAAGACCGCCGGCTCGCCCATGACGGCCTCCTGCAGGCTCAGGCGATCGATCCGCAGCTCGCCGACCGCAAGACGGCTGAGGAGATCCTCGACGGCCTTCAGGGGATCGCCCGGCTCTTTGGGTGCCGGTTCGGGTTCGGAAACGACCGCACGCAAAATCCTGAGTTCCCGGGCGCGGCAGTGTTCGACCTCAAGCCTCCCTGCGAACAAGGGCCACACCCTCCCCAGGCGGAAGTCGAGGGCTTCGATCCGGAGCCAGGGGCCTTCACGGTCCCGAAGCTCGATGGCGCCAACAGCGAAGTCAAAGGGGAGAAGCCCTGTCAATCCCTCGATGTAGACCGCCGGCACGCCGTCGACACGCGAGGCCGACTGGACGACCTCGATGAGCCGGTCCTTGCCCCACGGCGTCTGCAGCACCGTAAAGATTCCGCCGGCCAGGACAATCACCAGGGCGAGCGCAGCCAGGCCCCATTTGGCCGCTCTGATGGCAAAAGACTTCATCGACATAGACCGCTCATATCAAAAAGCCTGCCCCAGGCTGATATAGACCTGAAAGGGATCGTCAATGTCCGATCGGCGGTTGAGGGGGATGCCCACGTCCAGACGCAGCGGCCCGATGGGCGTGACATAGCGCAGGCCGACGCCCGTCCCCCACAGGACATCGGCGCTGTCATCCAGAATCCGGTCGGAAAAGGCACTGCCTCCGTCCAGGAACAGAACGGCACCGATGGTATCCGTCACGCCGAACCGGGCCTCCACTGACATCTCCAGCAACGCCTTGCCCCCGACGGGAGAACCGTCCCTGAGAGGACCCACGGACTGGTAGGCATACCCCCGGATGGAGCCGCCTCCTCCGGCATAGAAACGCTCGTCGGCGGGAATCTCGAGGACATCGGGCCCCGGCTCGACGCCCGCTGAAAGTCTGCCTGCCAGGATGAGGCGCCGGTTCGGGATGACCGGAACGTAGTGGGTCAGCGTGCCGAGTATCTTCAGAAAATCCGTCTCACGGCGTTCGAGGTCCAGGTTCGGGGATGCCTCCAACGCAAGACGGCCCCCTCGCTGCGGATCCAGCAGGTCCCTTGTCCCGTCCCACGAAAGAGACACCGGGAAGGAAAGGTATTTGAAGCGCTTCTTCTCCTCGAACTGCGTCACCGTCGAGGCCTTGGCCTGCACTCCGACGCCCAGTTCGAGGGTCTCCCACAGCTTCCGGCCGATCAGGAGCCGGCCGGTGTAACTGCGCGCCTCATAGGCGTCCGGCTGGTCATCGGCCAGCCGCAGAGTCGCCTCCAGCCGTTGATCCTGGCGGAGGAACCACGGCTTGCGGAAGCTGAACTCGCCTCCCTGCTCGAAGCGGGAAAGGGTTCCTGTAAAGCCCAGGCGTTCACCCCCTCCCAAGAGGTTCCGGTTTTGCCAGGAAAACCGCCCTCCAAAGCCCTCATCGGTTCTGTAGTAGAGGGTCGTGGCGATCGTCCGGGGTTTTCTCTCGGTCAACACCACCTTGAGGGGAATTTCTCCATCGGTCTTGGAAACCGTACCCTTCTCCACCCGGATGACCGATAACAGACCTGTCTCCCGCAGCCGGTCCTGGAACTTCGTGACCGGAGCGGGATCGTAAGGATCCCCCGGCTTCCAGGGGATCAGATCCCGTACCACCTGTTCGTCCAGGCGCTCCAGGCCCGTGATTTCGACCTTGCCAAAGCGGGCAAGCGGTCCTGAATCGAGGACGAACAGGACATCCATGGCACGCGCACCATGCTGCACCTGAACCCGCCGCTCAGCGATCTCGGGATAAGGGTATCCCATCCCGCGCACCAGGCGAAGAAGGGCGGCCTCCGCATCGACGACCGCGCGCGCCCTGGCGGCCTTGCCGGGGTGAAGCCCGATGTCCCCGGCCGAGGGCATCCGCTCCTTCGGCAGCATCGAGCCGTCGGCCGGTTCGACCTCTATGCGTCTCAGGGTATAGAGCGGACCGGGTGTCACCGTGAAGAGCACCTTGACCGGCGCCGCCTTGTCATCCAACTCGAAGCCGAACTGTGCGTCGTAATATCCTTCGGACCGCATGACCGCCTTCAGCCTGGGGATGTCTTCCTCGACGCGCCGGCGCAGCAGCCTGATCGTGGCGGGAGGATAGCTTTTGCGCTCCTGTAGGGTGACCGATGACGCCTCGACCAGGCGCTTCAGCGCAAAATCCTCGATGCCTTCGATATGGAGGACGTACTCGACCCCCTCCCTCCCGGTTTCAGCCCGGACGGAAACAGACAACCCCTGGAGAAAAAAAACCGCGAGCAGTCCTGTGATGAGGAGCCCGCGGCAGCATGCAAGCAGAACCGGGCGCCGCGCAGTATCCGGCGCGGCGCCGGCGCAATTTCTTCTTTCACTGGTGGAATTCAGGATGTTAATATGAATCTTCATCAGGATTTCGAACATCGTGACACGCTGCGAAGATTTCTGCCGATTCACTCACGTCCATCGGGAAATGACGCTTTTTTGCCGGCCTCGGCTTCCATCGGCACGTTTGCTTGTGCAGCGGTCTGCAGATCCCCTTCGCGCAGGCCCTTGGCTTTTTCATATAGGCCTATCGGGCCCCTCCCCGCAAGGGTGGCACTCGGCACCCGGAGCTTGTCAAACAACCGGGTCTCTCCCCGGAGGGGTGGGGCTGAGCACGCAAAGCGTATGCAGAAACCGGGACCTACCCCTCCAGGGTGGACCTGAGCGCGCAAAGCGAGTCAAGAAACCGGTAACCGCCGCTGAGCGGTGGGACTATGCACCTGCCGCCTCCAACGAGGACACACGCTTCGGATCAACAAAGAACCCGTATCCAAGCGAGACTCGTTTCCATCCGGAAATGATTTCCCGGTACAACCCAGTTTCCTGAACAGCACTCGGGAGCATGACTATGAACGAGGCGGCCATAACGGGATATTTCCCCGGCGCTGTAGGTAAGATAACTGAACTCCACGCGGTTTACTACCATGATCGGTGGGGATTCGACGTTTCCTTCGAAACCCAGGTGGGGGGAGAACTTTCAGACTTTGTGCGGAATTTTCAGACGGGGCGCGACGGGCTCTGGATCGCATGGCAGGGAAAGCACTTCGCCGGAAGCATCGCGGTGGACGGCAGACCGGTGGAGCCCGGCTCGGCCCGGCTGAGGTGGTTCATCGTCGAACCCTTCTCTCAGGGCGAAGGCCTGGGCAGGCAACTGATCGGGTCCGCCTTGTCTTTCAGCCGGGCGGCGGGCTTTCGAAGCCTCTATCTTTGGACCTTTCGCGGCCTCGATGCCGCTCTTCGCCTCTACCGGCAGTCAGGCTTCACCCTGACCGAGGAGCACACGGTCGCGCAATGGGGGCAGACCATCCAGGAGCAGCGCTTCGATCTGACGCTGAGGTGAAACGGGGCGGGGAAGCCGTCCACAGAAGAGGGTAAGGACCTGGAAAGCAAGAGACCCGTTGCAGGAGGCGCTCGCCTCCCGCAACGGGTCTATATGACGAACTGCAACCGGCGGTTCGATGCGCCGGATTGCAGGGTAGAGCGATGCGCGGCGCCTACATCATGCCGCCCATGCCGCCCATACCGCCCATGCCGCCACCCGGCATCGGAGGCATGTCATCCTTTTCCTTCGGCTTTTCGGCGATCATCGCCTCGGTCGTCAGAAGCAGCGAGGAGACCGAGGAGGCATTCTGCAGGGCGAAACGGGTCACCTTGGTCGGGTCGATGATCCCGGCCTTCAACAGGTCTTCGTATGCGCCCTTGTCAGCGTTGTAACCGGTCGCCCCTTCCTTTTCCTTGACCTTTTCGACGACCACGGACCCTTCGGCCCCGGCGTTGTTGGCGATCTGACGGAGCGGTTCTTCGAGCGCACGCATGACCAGATTGACGCCGGGCTGTTCCTCGCCTTCGAGCTTCAACCCAGCCAGCGCCGGAATGCAGCGGACGAGCGCGACTCCGCCGCCCGGGACGACGCCTTCTTCCACAGCGGCGCGCGTGGCGTTCAGGGCGTCTTCGACCCTCGCCTTCTTCTCTTTCATCTCGGACTCGGTGGCAGCCCCCACGTTGATGACGGCGACGCCGCCGATCAGCTTCGCAAGGCGCTCCTGGAGCTTTTCGCGGTCGTAATCGGAGGTCGTCTCATCGATCTGGGCACGGATCTGCCTGACCCGCCCTTCGAGGTCGCCGCGGTTTCCACCGCCGTCCACGATGGTGGTGTTGTCCTTGTCGATGTTGATGGTCTTGGCGGTGCCGAGGTCGTTCAGGGTCGTGTTTTCGAGTTTGAAGCCCAGGTCCTCTGAGATGACACGGCCGCCGGTCAGGATGGCGATATCCTCGAGCATGGCCTTGCGGCGATCCCCGAATCCGGGGGCCTTCACCGCGGACACCTGCAGCGTTCCACGCAGTTTGTTGACGACCAGGGTCGCCAGCGCCTCACCTTCGATGTCTTCGGCGATGATCAGGAGCGGCTTGCCCATCTTGGCGATCTGTTCCAGGATGGGAATCATATCCTTCATGCTGCTGATCTTCTTCTCATGGAGCAGAATATAGGGCTCGCTCAGATTGCAGATCATCTTCTCGGGATCGGTGACAAAATACGGGGAGAGATATCCGCGGTCGAACTGCATGCCTTCCACCACCTCGAGGGTGGTCTCCATACTCTTGGCCTCTTCGACCGTGATGACGCCTTCCTTGCCGACCTTGTTCATGGCCTCGGCGATGATATTGCCGATGGTGGTGTCGTTGTTCGCCGATATGGTGCCGACCTGGGCGATCTCTTCCTGGTCTTTGGTGGGCTTGGAAATCTTCTTGAGTTCTCCGACGGCCACTTCGACCGCCTTTTCGATGCCGCGCTTGAGGGCCATCGGGTTGACACCGGCGGCCACGAGCTTGGATCCTTCGCGATAGATCGCCTGGGCCAGAACCGTCGCCGTCGTGGTCCCGTCACCGGCCACATCGGAGGTCTTGGAAGCGACTTCCTTGACCATCTGTGCGCCCATGTTCTCGAACTTGTCTTCCAGTTCGATCTCCTTCGCGACCGTGACGCCGTCCTTCGTGATGTTCGGCGACCCGAAGGCCTTGTCCAGAATAACATTGCGGCCTTTGGGCCCCAGAGTGACCTTCACAGCATCTGCAAGGAAATCGACGCCCCGCAGGATGGACTCCCTCGCCTTAACACCGTATTTAATCTCTTTCGCCATGCTGATTCTCCTCCTTGAATGATTGTTTTGAACAGGCGGATGTCCGATCGTTCAGGATGCTATTGCACGATGGCAATGATGTCGTCTTCCCGCATGATGAGATGTTCCTCGCCCTCGATCTTGATCTCGGTGCCGGCGTATTTCCCGAAAAGGATGCGGTCGCCCGCCTTCACTTCCAGGGGCATCTTCGTTCCGTTCTCGAGGATCTTGCCGTTGCCGACGGCGACGACCACACCCTCGATCGGTTTTTCTTTCGCGGTATCCGGAATGATGATTCCGCCTTTGGTCATTTCTTCGCCCTCGACCCGTTTCACGATGACGCGGTCATGCAGTGGTCTTACATTCATCTTCCATTTCCTCCCGTTTCAGTTTTTGTCGAAATTCGAAGAGACCTTCACCGGCCCCTTAAAGCAAAAAGCTTCCATCCCCGTCAGGCACCCGCTCGACCTGCTGCATGCGATCGGCGCCTTTTTACACGGCCTTTTCAGGAAGCCTGTTTGAACAGGTAGCAACCCAGGAGCATTCCAGCGCCCTGCCAGCCGCTCTCCGGCAATAGAAGGAGGGGTGGCCCCTCCGCGGCGCCCAATTCAAACGACGCTCTAAACTAATACGGCGTTGCGTTTTGTCAAGAGACCGGAAAGGAAAAAAAGAAAAAGATCACAGAGGCTGGCTCAACCGCCAGGACCAGGTCTCCTGGATGCCGAACGGAAGGGGTGTCAGCGGGGCCCATGCCAGGTTTTCCGCCGCCTTCCCGATCTGCAGGCAACTCCGGCTAAGATCGCCGGCACGGGCCTCCCTCGGGAGAGGGGTTGCCAGCCGCGGGTTTAGCGGCCCCCGCAACGCGCCGAGGCGCTCGAAGATCGTACGGTACAAATCGCGCGTGCGGGTTTCGACACCCGTACCGATATTGAAACAACCGCCCCCTCCGTGCGAAAGGGCGGCGATGTTGGCCTTGACGACATCGCCGACGAAGCAGTAGTCGCGGACCATTCCGTCTTCCTCGCCGGGGAAGTGAAAGAGCAGCGAGGGCTCCCCTTTGAGGAGGTTGTTCATGAAGATGGCCACCACGCCGGCCTCCCCCTTCGGGATCTGCCTCGGCCCATAGATGTTGGCGTATCGGAGCACGCAGTAATCCAGGCCGTACTGGTGGCGGTAAAAGGCGAGGTAGTGCTCCGAGGCGTATTTGGCGACCGCATAGGGGGAAAGCGGCCTCGGCGGGCATGCCTCGGAGGTTGGATACTCCCCGGCTTCGCCGTAGATCGCCCCGCCCGAGGAGATGAAGATCACCTTCCGGACCCCGAACCGCACCGCAGCCTCGAGGAGGTTCAGAAGCCCCTTGATGTTGATGTCGGCGTCCGCGACCGGGTCATCCACCGATGCGGGCACGCTGATCTGCGCGGCGTGGTGGTTCAGGATGTCCGGCCTTTCGCGCTCGAAGATCCCGGAGATCTCCGGGGAGCGGATGTCGGCCTCGTAAAAGCGGGCGCCCGGGTTGACATTGGCAAGCCTGCCGCTCGACAGATCGTCGATGATCGAAACCTGATGCCCCTCGGCCAGATACCCATCCACCACGTTGGAGCCGATGAACCCGGCCCCGCCCGTCACCATGATCTTCATGACAACCCCGTTCACTCACCTGTCGAAGCCGGCGGGTCCGGGACCCGTTCCGCGTAGCTGTTCTCGAGCCCCTGGACCAGCCAGGTCAAGGCCCGGTTGACCGGGGTGGGGACCCCGCAGCGCTCCCCTTCCCTCACGATCGCCCCGTTGATATGCGCGACCTCCGTGGGGCGCTGTCTGAGGACGTCCTGCAGCATGGACGCCACGTTGTCCGCTGTCGCACGGCACACCTCCATCACGCGGCCGAGCGGGTCGGGATAGGGAAGGTCGATCCCCCGGGCGGACGCCACGGCCACAGCCTCCCTCACCAGATCGTCCATCAGCCGCGCGACGGTCGGAAGCTCCGGCAGTCGGCCGTTTTTGACCCTCAGCAGCGCTGTCAGCGCATTGATCCCGACATTGACGATCAACTTCCCCCAGATCAACTGATCGACCCTTTCGGCCGTCCGCACCGCGAAGCCGGCCTGCCTGAAGGCCTCGACGATGCGCTCGATCGTTTCGTCACCACCCGGATCAGGGCCGATGACCGTATCCCCGCGGCCGGCATGCCGGATCCGGCCGGGGCCCAGCACCGTCGCGCCCTCCGCCGTAATCCCCCCGAGCACCCGCTCCGCACCGAAGACCTCCTGGAGAACCTCGAAGTTGCCGAGACCGTTCTGCAGCGTGAGCACCCTCCCGTCATCCGGCAGCCAGTCCGCAATCTCTTCGGCTGCCTGCCGGGTCTGGTTGGACTTCACGCAGATCAACGCCAGGTCGGGCCTCGAAGGCGTCCCGGGTGTGACGACAGGCACCTCGACCCTGTACTCGCCGAGGACCCCTTCGATGCGAATCCCCTCTCTACTGATGCGATCCGCCCGCTCCGGCCGGTAATCGAGCAGCGTCGCCTCATAACCGGCCTTGCGGAAACGGGCTGCGAACAGGCACCCCACCGCCCCGGGACCTACGACCAGGATCTTCATGGGCAAACCCTCAAATCTTATCGGCCTCTTCGGCACTCATCGAAAAAACATGCTCGGGGCCGGGGAAGGCGCCGCTCTCGACATCTTGCTTGTATTGGGCGAGCGCCTCTCGAATCTGGGGCGCCAGGTTGACGTACTGTTTGACGAATTTCGGTGTAAAGCGTTCGAAGAGCCCCAAGACGTCGTGATAAACCAGGACCTGTCCGTCACAGTCGGGGCCGGCGCCGATCCCGATCGTGGGGATGCGGAGTTCGCGGGTGATGCGGGCTCCCAGGACGTCCGGGACGCATTCCATCACGAGCATGAAAGCGCCGGCGGCCTCCATGTCCTTGGCCGCCTGGACCAGCTCGCGGGCGCCCTCGGCGTCCTTGCCCTGGACCTTGAAGCCGCTCAGCTTGGTCGCCGTCTGCGGCGTGAGGCCGATGTGCCCGCACACCGGGATGCCGGCGGTTACAATCGCCCGGATCACGCCTGCCATCTCGCTTCCGCCCTCGAGCTTGACGGCCTCGCACCCCGCCTCCTTGATGAACCGGCCGGCGTTTTCAACGGCCTTCTCCTCGCTCACCTGATACGAGAGAAAGGGCATATCCCCGAGGATGAAAGCGCGCTTCACGCCCCGGCGCACGGCCTTGCAGTGATGGATCATCTCGTCCATCGTCACGGGGACCGTCGAATCATACCCCAGCATGACCATGCCCAGGGAATCGCCCACCAGGATGGTGTCGATCCCGGCCTGGTCCGCCAGCGCACCGGACGGGTAGTCATAAGCCGTCACCATGGTGATCTTCTGCCCCGCCGCCTTCCTGGCCTGCAAATCTGCAATCGTCACTTTCTTCTGTTCCATCGGTTCCTCCTCTCGATGAGCTCTCGGCGGCCGCCAAGGCCCTCTTCGTCGCTATCCCTGTATTTTAGTTGTCGACTTCGTTTTCAGCCGGAAATGCTCTTTTTTGCCAATCTCGGCATCGATCTGCACGTATGCTTGTGCGGCGACCACCAGGTCGTTTCCGCGCAAACGTTTTATTTCATAGATATCAGCCAGGCCTGGACCCACCGCTAAACGGCGGGACTGCGCACCCAAAGGGAGGGAAAAAACCTCCATTCCAAATGGAAACCCGGTTATACCGCGAAATCGTTTCCGGATGGATACGAATTCTTCGCCGTCTCCCCTGTATCACGTCTATGTCAAGAGCATTGCGTTGTCAACCTTTAAAGGCGGGGCCGGGAGGACATCAAAATATCCGCGGCGCGTCCCTTTTTAGGGTTGCCGACCAGCAAATCACGCGTGTATATGATGGTATGATGGACCTTAGGGGCATTATGGCGAACGCTTTCAACAGGAGACCTGCAATGACTCGCATCGACGCTTTTTTTCAATTGATGAACGAACAGGGGGCATCGGATCTCCACATGATTGCGGGTCAACAGCCTGTTATGCGGATCAATGGAGATCTCGAAAGGATCCGATACGGCCTTCTCGACAACGACGCCCTCAAGACCATGCTCTATGAAATCGCGCCAAAGGACAAGATCGAGGTATTCGAAGAGACCGGAGATGTCGATTTCGGATATGAAATTTCCGGGACGGCGCGCTACCGCGCCAATTTTTTCCTGCATCGGAACGGGATCGGCGCCGTGTTTCGTGCGATCCCGTCACGGATCCTGAACTGCCAGGAGCTCGGGCTGCCGCCGGTGATACGCAGACTCGCCTCGCTCCCGAACGGGCTCGTCCTGGTCACCGGACCGACCGGCAGCGGAAAATCCACCACCCTGGCCGCCATCATCGACGAAGTGAACCGCACCCGCAAGGACCACGTCTTGACCATCGAAGATCCTGTCGAGTTCGTTCACCAGAGCGACAAGGCGATCATCAACCACAGGGAAGTCGGCCGGCACACCCGTTCCTTTTCCGTCGCCCTCCGGGGGGCGCTGCGCGAGGACCCGGACGTCATCATGGTCGGGGAGATGCGCGATCTGGAAACCATGGCCCTGGCCATCGAGGCGTCTTCGACGGGCCATCTGGTCCTCAGCACCCTCCATACCCCGAATGCATCCAAGACCGTCGACCGGATGATAGAGGTCTTCCCTGAAAACGAACAGGAGCTGATCCGCAACACCCTGGCGGACAACCTGCGGGCCGTCGTCAGCCAGACCCTCCTGAAACGCACCGACCAATCGGGCCGCGCGGCGGCCATCGAGGTCCTCATCGCCACGCCCGCCGTGCGGAACCTCATCCGGGAGGGGAAGACCTTTCAGATCCCGTCCATGCTGCAGATGGGGAAAAAATACGGGATGCAGACCCTCGACGACGCCATCATGAACCTGCTCAATCGGAAGATCATCCATCCCGAAGATGCGTATTCGAAATCGATCGACAAATCGCGGTTTCTGCCTTTCTTGAACCACCCGCCTGCCGATTTCACCGAGGTTTAGGCAAACGGGCCGTCTCCAGCCGGACGCCCCGGGGATCCACCCCGCAGTCCAGGATCCGGCCCCCCGGGATGCCCGAGAGCCTTTTCCTCCAGCCCGTCCGCAGCCTGTCGATGGCCTCCTCGGGGCCGATCGCCCAAAGGGATCCGCCGGCCCCCGCCCCGGCGAACCGGGCGCCGCAGCCGCACGCCTCCGCTTCGTCGATCAGGGCCGCCGTCTCCGGTATGAGCGCCTCCGGCGTAATGTCGCGCCGGGTGGCCATCTCGCGCCGGACCAGACGGGCCGCCTCCGCCCACTTGCGCCCTTCGATCGCGCGGGCGAGAGCCGACACGGCCCGGTTCGCCTCGAGCCAGGCCCGCCGCGTCTTTCCTTCCAGAAAATCCTCCACCCATTGGCGGTTGGTCACGACCGAGACGTGCTCTTTGCCGCTGAAAGCGACCAACATCCTGCGGCTCAGGGCCTCGCACCCCGGGCCGTCCAGGAGGCGCGTCCGCGCAAACGGCCTTGCCGGACGGCTGTAAGTCCAGCGCCACCCCGACACGCCCCCGAAAACCGCCGCCGCCTGGTCCTGCATGCCGCCGCAGCCCCCCTGCAGGGCGTCCTCCAGATGGTAGGCCAGAAGCAGCGTCTCCTGACGTTTGGGTGCGCGTCCGGCTGACGCCTTTCGTGAAAGGGCGCCCAGCACCCGGATCAGGGCGACCAGCGCCGCGCTCGATCCCCCCAGGGCCGATTTGACAGGGGAGGCCGAGTCGATGTGGATCAGGAGCCCGTCCAGCCCGAAGTGGGCCGCCGCCGCAAAATAGGCCCCGAAGGGCGGCCTCAGCGCAAAGCGCCCGCTCTCGGCCTCGACCGCCCCCTCGAAGCCCCGGGAGGTGATTTTGACGAAGCCTTCGCGATGCGCCGACACCGTGACGGAGGTCCTCAGATCGAGCGCGATGTTGACGGTCGTCGGCTCCTCCTTCTCGAAAGGAAGCGCCATCGCCTTGATGTCCCAGGTGCCGCCCGCATCGACGCGGCAGGGAGCGGTGGCTTTGAAGGTCTGTTCCTCGAGCAGATTTCGGACAGCGTTCCTGAACACGGTTTCGCTGGGCATCAGCCTTCCCCCCGGATCCTCTTCACGGCCGCAGGATGAAGGTTCCGGCCCGCCCCGTGCTCCAGGAAGAGCAGCGAGCAGAGGGTCTTTCCATCCTGGATCGCCCCTTCCCGAACCATTTCCATCACCCGGCCGATCGGCAGCGCCTCCACGTGGAGCCACTCGTCCTCGTCCAACCGCTGTTCGGCCGGCGTCAGATCGGCGGCGACATACAGATGGATCCGCTCGTCCGAATAACCCGGAAGCGGTGTGATCTCGCCGATCTTCTCCATGCTGCGCGCACTGAAGCCCGTCTCCTCCGCCAGTTCCCTGTGGGCACAGGCCAGAGGGTCTTCCCCGGGGTTCAAGGTGCCGGCCGGAATCTCCCAGATGAAGCCGCCGACCGCATGGCGGTACTGCCGCAGCATCAGAAGCCGCCCATCCGAGGTCAGCGGCAGAATCGCCGAAGCGCCCGGATGACGGATGATATCGAGGCTCACTTCGGTGCCGTTGCCGAGGACCACCTGCTCCCGCTCCAGTCTGAACACGCGGCACCGGTAGATTTCCTCATGGCTAGTGACGGTCACCGGTCGATCTTCTCTGTTCATGCTTGACCTCCCTTTCAACTTCACGCGATGGGCGTGAGCCTGCCCGGGCGTTTCCGGCCCACCCGCCGCCTGGCTCATGGCGTCTCTCAGCGCGCCGAACAACGGGATGTTCACAGGCAGAGAAAAAGTGTCCAGATGCAAGGCCCTTAAATTCCCATGGAATGAGGCCCGCATCCAAGCGCGCCGCACCGGCGGGTATGAGCCGGACGCTGCAGATGCGCTCCCCTGACGGCCTGCTCCGTCCGGCTGGATTATAGGGAGCCGATCCATGCGCCGTCAATCGAAAGCAGCGGGAGGCATCCGACCGCTCGCACCCATCAAGAGGATTGAACCACACGCTCTTAGGGTGTATATATAGAGTTTGTCAATCTGCCCGCGCCCGATGAGAACCGTTTCGAACGAGGGTGGTCAACAAGCGGGATACCGGGCCGCGTATGTGAAGCGCCGATAAGAACACCGCCCGCCCTGTGTTCCCGGCAACGGCTTCTCGACTCGAGGGCTGAGGCTGCGTAGGAAACCCCGCCCGAAACCCGACAATGGATCGATGGAAAAAATCACCCCGGAAACCTATGAAAAATACATCAAGGGCCTGACGGATATCAGCCGGGCCATCACCTCCGATCTTTACCTGGAGGATATCCTCAAGCTCATCGTCATGGTGACGGCCAAGGTCACCGGGGTGGAGATCTGCTCCCTCTGGATGGTCGACGAAGGCGTCACTCCGCCGATCATCCGCCTGAAGGCCACCCAGGCCATCGATCCGGATTATGTCAAGGACCGCTCCCTCGGCATGGACGAAGGGGTCGTGGGCTACGTCGCCACCCACAGACAGCCGCTGATCCTGCGTGACGTGCTCAAGGAGCCGCGCTTCAAAGAAAAGGAGATGGCCCGCAAACTCGGGCTCGTGTCCATGCTCGGCATCCCTATGCACGGAAAGGATCAACAGGTCATCGGCGTCTTGAACTGCTTCACCTCCGAACCGCACGACTTCTCGCAGACCGAGGTGAACCTCATCACCGCCGTCGCGAACCAGGCCGCCGTCGCGATCATGAACACCGAACTGATGGTCCAGACAAAGGTGATCCAGGAGGAGCTCGAGACGCGCAAGCTCCTGGAACGGGCCAAGGAAGTGGTCATGCGGCGCCGCAACATGAAGGCGGACGAGGCCCATCGCTGGCTGCAAAAGCGGAGCATGGACAGCCGGAAGTCCATCCGCTACGTCGCCGAAGCGGTCCTCCTCTCGGACGAACTGTAGACGCCCCCCCGCCGTTCCCATCCTCAAGCAAAAAGCAGCCGCCCTCTCCGGAGTTCCTTCCCGCGCTGCGCACCGCTGCCGGCTCGGGTCCGGTTTTTTTCAGCAGGACTGAAAAAACCGGCCGTCTTCAAGCAAAAAATTCTTGACAGGAGGCGTTACTCTTACTAAGATAGTTGAACATTTTAAAGCATGGATGAAACCTGCACAATGGCGTGCGGGTTGCACCATAATAAAGACAAAGGCGTCTACCCCTTCGCGGGGAGGCGCCTTTTTTTGTTTTTCACCTTATTGAACGGAGGACATCATCATGAACCTGTGCACACCGAATTCCAACGAATCCCTTCAGACCAAAAACCGCTCCCGCGACGTGGCGCCCCAATCGGGGATCTGCACCCGCTGCGTGGACGGGTGCAAAGGCAACTGCGACCTCTTCAACGCCACCTTCCGCAGCCGTGAACTCCTGTATCCCACGCCCTTCGGGGATATCACCGCCGGTTCCGGCAAGGACTATCCGGTCGATTACTCCCACCTGAACATCATGGGATACGCCCTCGGGGCCGAAGGAACCGTGGCGGACCCGGACCACGCCACCTTTCCGAGCGTCAACACCGAAACGGCCTTCGGGACGAGCGACAAGGTCAGGATGAAGATCCCCATGTTCACGGGCGCCCTCGGCAGCACGGAGATCGCGCGCAAGAATTGGGAGCACTTCGCGATCGGCGCGGCCATCACGGGCATCAGCCTCGTGTGCGGTGAAAATGTCTGCGGCATCGACCCCGGCCTCGAATTCGACGCGAACGGGAAGGTGAAAGAGGCCCCCGACATGCGGCGGCGAATCGAGGAGTACCGCCGGTATCACAACGGCTACGGCGACATCCTCGTCCAGATGAACGTCGAGGACACGCGGCTTGGCGTGGCCGAGTACGTCATCGACAAACTCGGCGTCGAGACCATCGAACTCAAGTGGGGCCAGGGCGCCAAGTGCATCGGCGGTGAAATCAAGGTCAATTCGCTCGAGCGGGCCATCCAGCTCAAGAAGCGCGGTTACATCGTCACCCCCGACCCCGAAAGCCCCTCCAACCAGGCGGCTTTCAGAGACGGGGCCATCAAGGAGTTCGAACGCCACTCGCGCCTGGGCTTCGTCGACCAGGAGGGGTTCATGAGGGAGGTCGAACGGCTGCGGAAGCTGGGCGCCAAACGGGTCACCCTGAAAACCGGTGCCTACCCGATGCGGGAACTGGCCATGGCCATCCGCTGGTCTTCGGACGCCGGGATCGACCTGCTGACCATCGACGGCGCGCCCGGCGGAACGGGCATGAGCCCCTGGCGCATGATGGAGGAGTGGGGCGTTCCGTCCATCTATCTGCATGCCATGGCCTACGAACTGTGCGAGCGCTTGGCCAAGAACGGGCGCCCGGCGCCGGACATCGCCTTCGCCGGCGGGTTCTCGAGCGAAGACCACATCTTCAAGGCCCTGGCCCTTGGCGCCCCCTACTGCAAGGCCGTCTGCATGGGCCGCGCCCTGATGATCCCGGGCATGGTGGGCAAGAACATCGGCCGCTGGCTGCAGGGCGAGGACGGAGGGCTCCCCTCGACCGTCTCGAAGTACGGCTCCACCAAGGAAGAGATCTTCGTCTGCTACGAAGACCTCAAGGCCACCTACGGGAAGGAAGTGGAGCAGTTCCCGCTGGGGGCCATCGGGATCTACAGCGCCGGCGAGAAGCTGCGCGTGGGGCTCCAGCAGCTCATGGCCGGCGCCCGCAAGTGGCGCGTCGACCTGATCAACCGCAGGGACCTGGCCTCCCTGACCGAAGAGGCCGCCCAGGTGACGGGGATCCCCTACATCATGAACGCGTACCGGGACGAGGCCCTGGCCGTCATCGACGCCTGATCGCCCGGAAAAGGATGATAAACCGTTCCGGCGGGCGCCTCCGGGTGTTCCGCCGCAACGGCCAGACAGAGCCGAGAAAAAAGCCGGAGTGCATGCGCTCCGGCTTTTTTCTCGGCTCTGCGGCTCCAGCTTCTCAGCGAATCTTGACCCACAGCAGGCGGGCCGTTTCGGGCCCGGGGTTCTTCCACTGGCTCGGCATCCCGCCCCTCAAATAAATCACATCCCCCTCCTCCGCCGTGTGGACACTTTTGCCCAGGGCGAACTCGAGCCTCCCGGAGAGGAGGTAGCCCATTTCTTCGCCCTTGTGGATCATGAAATGGGTATGGATGCTCGCCCTGGGCTGGATCTCCAGCAGATAGGGCTCGGCCTTCGGCTCCAGGTCGAGCGGAGTGAGGAGCTTCGCCGTCACATGGCCTTCCGGCAGGTCGGCGAGCCTCACATCCAGGCCCTCCGCCCCCCGGAAGACCACCGGGTGGTCCTCCTCGCCTTCGCCGCGAAAGAAGGCGGCAATCTCGACGGACAGGACTTCGGCCATTTTCAGCAGCGCCGGAAGCGAGGGGTAGATCAGGTTGCTTTCCACCTGCGAAATGGTGCTCGGGGTCACACCGACCATCTTGGCGAGTTCGGTCTGCGAGAAACCGCGCCGCGTCCGGAGTTCTTTCAACCGTGGGCCGATATCCAAGCCCCCGGTGGATCGCCGCTCCGACTCGAAGGTGACCGTCAGGTCCCTGGACCAATAGGAAAAGGGTTTGTCGAGGGTGTCCAGATTGCGCTTTTCCGCCTTCAGGACCGTCAGCGAGGTTCTGCCCCGCTTGACCGAGAGGTCGATCGCGACCTGGGCGATCTGGTTGATCTGGGCCCTGAGGCGCGCGGAATGGGCACGCTTCTCCATGATCCAGTAGGCGATCGTGTTCAATTCATACAAGCGCGGGCAGGAATGGCTGTAGAACTCGCGGATGTGCTCCTCGCCGCCCCACAACTCCTGCATCCCGGTCAGGCTTTCGAAGACGAACCGGACGTCGCCTTCCATCGGGGCATGCACCCCGTAGAAGGCATCCTTCACCCGTTCGACCTCCCGGGGCTCCCGGACGCAAATGATGCGGCACGGCCCTTCCGCCTCCGGCCGGTCGTAGAAGCGGAGGAAGACGTCGGAGCCATCGCCTTTCCCATAGGTGAAGCAGTCGAGGATGGTCAGGTATGGGCTTTCCGCCAGGGGACCCAGCTTGTCGAGGAGGTTTCTCGGCGACCGGTCGAAGCTGACGTAGATGATCGGACGGCCCTGGGCCTGGGACGCCTGGATGAAATTGAGGCAGAAGACGGAGGCCAGGCTTCCGGCGTCGTCATGCCAGACGACATTGTCGCCGATGAACAGCCCGCCGAGCAACCGGTCGAGATCCTCGACCCCCGATGCCACTCGTATCCTTTTGGTCATGGCGCGGTTCCGGCGCGGCCTCAGCCGCTCTTGCGGTACATGGCCTCGATCAGGTCCTTGAAGGCCTCGTTGACATACTTGCGCTTGACCTTCATGGTCGGCGTGACCTCGCCGTCCTCCTCGTAGAGCTTCTTCGGCAGGATGGTGAACTTCTTCACCTGCTCCACGCGGGCCAAGGTCTCGTTGACGGCGTCCACCTCCCCCTGGATGAGCTTGATGATCTGCGGATCCTTCGTGAGGTCGCCGTAGGTGGAAAACTGGACCTTGTGGTCCTGGGCGTATTTGACCACGTTGTCCTCGTCGATCATGACGAGGGCGCTGATGAACTTCCGCTTGTCGCCGATCACCACCGCGTCGTTGATATAGGGGCTGAACTTGAGCTTGTTTTCGATGTACTGCGGCGTGATGTTCTTTCCCCCGGCCGTGACGATGATGTCCTTTTTGCGGTCCGTGATCTTGAGATAGCCGTCCTCGTCGAGCTCGCCCACGTCCCCCGAGTAGAGCCAGCCGTCTTTGAGCGTGGCGGCCGTCGCCTCCGGGTCACGGTAATACCCCTTGAAGACCCCCGGCGAGCGGACGAGGATCTCGCCGTCATCGGCGATGCGCACATCCGTCCCCGTCAGCGGCGGGCCGACGGTGCCGAACTTGACCCGGCCCACCCTGGAGACACAGGTGACCCCCGTCCCTTCCGTCTGCCCGTACCCCTCGATCAGGTTCACGCCGATCGACTGGAAGAACTTGAGGACATCCGGCGAAATGGGCGCCGCCCCGGAATAGGCGACGCGCAACCGGTCGAAGCCGAGGCGCTCCTTGAGCTTCCTGAAAACGGCCAGATAGGCCAGGCGATAGAGCAGCTCCAGGTAACCCGGCACCTTCTGGAAGTCCATGCGCAGGTCGGCCCGCCTCTTGCCGATCTTGAGGGCCAACCCGAAGACGATGCGCTTGAACCAGGTGGCATCCGACATCCGGATGTAGATGGCCGAGTAGTATTTTTCCCAGATGCGGGGGACGGCGTACCCCACCGTGGGCGAGATCTCCATCATGTTGTCGGTGACGGTGTCCAGGTTCTCGATGAAGTTGACAGTGTACCCGTAAGTGACTTGGGCGAAGACCGAAAAGATGCGCTCGAAGATGTGGCAGAGCGGCAGGAAGGACATGACCTCATCCGTGTCGAACATCGGGTTGTCGGTCGTGATCGTCCTCCCCATCCACATGACGTTCCGGTGGGTCAGCATCGCCCCCTTGGGCGGCCCGGTGGTCCCGGAGGTGTAGATGAGCACCGAGAGGTCTTCGGGGGTCACCTCGCGCATCCGGCGCTCCACCATCTGCGGATCCCCGGCGAGCGCCCCCTTCCCCTGTTCGAGCCACTCCTCGAAGGTCACCACCATCGGGTCCTCGAAGTGCCGGAGACCCTCCAGATCCCACACCACGACCTTTTCGAGGCGCGTTGTTTTATCACGAAAATTCAGCCACTTATCAAGCTGCTCCTCGTTTTCGACAAAGAAGCAGCGCGACTGGGAGTGCTCGATCACGTATTCCACCTGCGGCCAGGCATTGGTCGAATAGACCCCCACCGCGACCCCGCCCGCGCATTGAATCCCCAGGTCGATGATCACCCATTCAGGGCAGTTGTCGCCGATGATGGAGACGCACTCCCCTTTCTCAAGCCCCATCGCGATGAGGGCGGCCGCCACCTGGGTGGCCCTCCGATAGTACTCGTCCCAGGAGATGTCGTGCCAGATGCCGTACTCCTTCTGCCTGAGGGCCACTCGAGGGCCGTAGCGTTCGACCGTCGCCTTGAATACGGCCGGGACTGTCTGCTCGGTCAATGCGTCATCTCCAGCGCTTTTTGCGTTTCCAGCGTTGATACCCCTTCGCCGATGCCTCGGAGCGGATGCCCATGTAGAACTCCCGCACGTCCTGGTCCTGCATCAAATCCCGCGAAGACCCTTTCATGACGAAGCGCCCGTTTTCGAGGATCAGCCCGAAGTGCGAGATCCCGAGGGCCATGCGCGCGTTCTGCTCCACCAGTAAGATGGTGACGCCGCCTTGATTGATCGCCTGAATGATCCCGAAGATCTCGCGCACCAGGATGGGCGAAAGCCCGAGGGACGGCTCGTCCAGAAGCAGCAGGGAAGGCCGGGCCATCAGCGCCCGCCCGATGGCCAGCATCTGCTGCTCGCCGCCCGAAAGCGTCCCCGCCCACTGATCCGCGCGGCTCCGCAAGACCGGGAAATGCTCGTATATCCGATCGAAATCCTTTCGGATGCCGCTCTTCTCCCTGCGGGTGTACCCGCCCATCAGGAGGTTTTCGCGGACCGTCAACTCCTCGAAGACCTCGCGCCCCTCCGGCACCAGCGAAATCCCCAGACGGACGATTTCCTCGGTGTCGCGGCCGTCGATGCGGCGCCCCTGAAATTCGATGGTGCCCTTGTCGGGCTGATCCTCGATCAGCCCCATGACGGTCTTCAGCACCGTGGACTTGCCTGCACCGTTGTTGCCGAGGATCGCCGTGATGGTCCCCTCCTCGACCGTGAGAGAGACCCCTCGGAGGGCGTAGATCAGATTGTAGTAGGTTTCGATGTTCTTGATCTCGAGCAAAGGACGCCTCGTATGGAACCCGTCATTGATGACGCATTTCAGGAGGGTGACACGCCCGTTCCGGCACCCGCCATCCCGCCTCCGATCTCCGGCTCGCCCTCCCCGAGATACGCCTTCAAGACCTCGGGGTGGTTGGTGACCTCATCCGGGGAGCCCTCGACGACCGGACGCCCGAAATTGATCACGAGGATGCGCTCGGAGATGTCCATCACCATCTTCATGTCGTGTTCGATCAACAGGATCGTCACCCCGAGTTCATCCTGGATATCCTTGATCCAGAAGATCATGTCCTGCTTTTCCTCGGAGTTCATCCCCGCACAGGGCTCGTCGAGCAGCAGCAACTCGGGTTCGAGGGCCAGCGCCCGTCCGAGCTCCACCTGCTTCTGCGTCCCGTAAGGGAGGGCCCCCACGAATTTGTTGCGCACGGCCTGAAGATCCAGCAGATCGATGATCTCCTCCACCGCGCGGCGGTGTTTGACCTCCTCACGGCCCGCGAACGATCGACGCCCCCACATCCAGGCCCCCCTGAACAGGCCGGTTTTCATGAAGATGTGCCGGCCCAGCATGAGGTTTTCCATCGTGGTCATGCGCGAGAAGAGCTCGATGTTCTGGAAGGTCCTGGCAATGCCCAGCCGGGCGATGCGATCCGGCTTCCTGCCCTGTATCTCGGTGTCCTTGAAGAGGATCCGTCCCGCATCGGGGCGGTAAATGCCGTTGATGCAGTTGAAAAGGGTCGTTTTCCCCGCGCCGTTCGGGCCGATAACGGCGAAAATGGACCCCTTCGGGATCTCGAAGCCCACCTCCTCCAGGGCCTGCAGACCCCCGAAGGCAATCGAGAGGTGTTCTACGCAGAAAAAGGGCATGCACGCTCCATCGCTTGGTTGAATAAGTCCCGCCGCCAAATGGACATGCCGCGCCCGGGCGGCATGGGGGCGGCGGGACGTCCGTTTCAGCCCGAATGCTAATCCATCGAAGGCGCGTACCAGTTGGTCAACTGCTTCGATTCTCCATTTGCGAGGCACTGGCTCAGGAACACTTCCTTCTGCCCCTGACGGCTCATCGGGTCGTTGCGGTCGTAGGGCTTGTAGGCGATTTGACCAAAAATGCCCTTGAAGTTCTGAATCCCCTCCATCTCTTTCACGAACCGCTCCCGGGTCAAATCACGGCCGCAGCGTTTGATCCCCTCGACCATCGGTTCGACGAAACCGATCCCGGCATAGAAAAAGACCCCCCAGCGCTCGTCCTTGGCGGCGAACTTGGAGTAGGCCTCGCGGTACTTCAGCATCAGGGGATCGCCCGACCCGGGCAGCTCCGCGAAGTTCGCGACGATCACGTCCTTCCAGAGCCCCTTGCTGATGTTGTACATGAGCGGAAAGTCGGAGCAGGTGCTCGTGCTCATCCACTGCGGCTTGAACTGCATGGCCGTCCCCGTGCCGAGGATCTTCACCGCGTGGACGGGAGTCACCCACAGGAGCACCGTATCGGCCTCGGCCTTCCTGAGCGCCATGACATGGGGCTTCATGTCCGTATCGCCCTTTTCGACTGGCACGGCGGCGACCAGATCCAGACCGAATTTGGCCAGTTCCTTCTTGGCGCCCTCGAGCCCGTTCTTGCCGTAATCGTCATTCTGATAGGCGATGGCGACGCGCTTCTTGCCGAGGATGTCGACCGCGTAGTTGCACAGGGCCTTGGCCTCGATGTAATAGAGCGGATAGACGGCGAAGAGCTCCCTTTCGGGCGGGCTGATCCAGTGGAGCGAACCGGCCGCCGGGCCCACCCAGGGGATCTTCCTCTCCATCAGATAGTCCTTGACCGAAAGCCCGCAGGCCGTCCCCACACCGCAGGCCCAGGCGAAGATCCCGACGCTTTCCTGCAGTTCCTTCACGCCCGCCTTGGTCTTGGCCGGGTTGTACCCGTCATCGAACATGTGATAAACGATCTTCCGGCCGTGGATGCCCCCTTCGGCATTGATCATGTCGAACAGGACACCCGTCCCCCGGGCCACCGCGCCCCATGGCGCAGCCGGTCCGGTCTGAGGGCCCCATTGCCCGATATGGATCTCCGTATCCGTGACGCCCTCTTCGGCAGCGGCCGAAAAACCCAGAGCCAGGACCAGACACGCCGCCAGACACCCCATCCCCAAGACTTTCTTCAGCATGGTTCCCTCCTTTTTAGTGTTTCGTCTATCCCAATGAAGCCTCACATCACACCTTCTTCACATAATGCCGGGCGAACAGACCGCTCGGTTTGAAACAGAGGACCAGGACGATGATGAAAAAAGCGACCGAGGACTTGAACTCGATCGAGACGTATCCGCCGAAGAGGTTCTCGATGACTCCGATCAGGTAAGCGCCGAACACGGCCCCCGGCAGCGACGTCATCCCTCCGAGGACGGCCGCGGCAAAGCCCTTGAGCATGGGGTCCCACATCATGTAGGGCTGCATGGTGGTCGGCGCTATCAGAATCCCTGCGAGGCCGCCGACCACCGACGAGATCCCCCAGGTGATCATGAGGATCCGGTTGGTGCGGATGCCCATCAGGCGCGCGGCGACGGGGTTCTGCTGGGTGGCCTTCATGGCCACGCCCAGCTTGGAATATCTCAGAAAGAGAAAGAGCACCGCCATGACCGTCAGGGCCACCACGAACGTCAACCCTTCGAGCGCACTGATGAAGACATCGCCGATCATCAGGCTTTCGTAGGGCGAGACCGGAAAGGGCATGGTCTTCGGGTCCGCCCCGAACTTCCAGGAAACCAGCCCCATCAGGATCATCTCGAGGCCGATGGTGATGATGATCATCCCGAGGGTATTCGGCTCTTTGGCACGGCGCAGGACCGCAAACTCGAGAAAAAACCCGAGGAAAAGGGCGAACAGGAGCGCTGCAGGAAAAGCCGCGTAGAAGGGGACGCCGTAAAACTCGAGCCCCATGTAGGTCATGAAGACGGAGAGGAGCGCCATCTCCCCCTGCGCGAAATTGACCACCTCGCTCGTCTTGTAGATGATGACCATGGCGAGGCCCATCAGGGCGTAGGAACTCCCCACGGCCACACCGCTCGCGAGCATCTGCAGAAAATCGAGCATATCCTTCTCCTGCTTCCGGAAAAGAATGATTTCCCCGTAGAACCCAGTTTTCAATCCGGAAATGAGGATTTTTCTTTACACGCTGCGCGTGCTCAGTCCCACCCCTGCGGGGCGGGTCCCGGTTTCTTCACACCCTTCGGGTGCTCAGTCCCACCGCTTCGCGGCGGGTCCCGGTTTGGCCAAGATCAAGGAAATCAAACGCTTGTGCGGAGGCGACCTGCAGGTCGCCGCACAAGCAAACGTGCAGATTGACGCCGAGATTGGTCAAAAAGACCCTTTCCGGATGGAAACGAGCTAGAAGGGCCAGGTGCGCCAGTACAGCTTGCTTCGAATCCAGAACCCGTAGATCCCGAGCGGCTCGAAGAGCATGATCAGGACCATGATCAGTCCATAGACGATGAACTGGATGTTTGAAACACCGGTGATCGAAAAATAGCTCTGCGAAAGCACCTGAAGCCATTCCCCCAGATAGGGGATGCTCAGGATGTTGCGCAGTTCGAGATCGAGCCAACTGAGGAGACACGCCCCCGCGATCGACCCGAAGATGGACCCGAGCCCTCCAACGACCACCATGGCCAGAAAGATGATGGACATGAGCAGACCGAACATCTCCGGCTCGATGAACCGGAGGACGAAGGCGTACAGCCCCCCGGCGATGCCGGTGTAAAAGGCGCTCACGGCGAAGGCGAGCGTCTTGTAGAGCGTCAGATTCACACCCATCGTTTCAGCGGCGACATCCGCATCGCGCAGGGCGATGAAGGCGCGGCCCACTTTCGTCTTGATGATGTTGCGTGCGGCCAGCGTCAGGAGGACCGTGATAATCACCAGCAGATAGTAGAAATCGCGGTCGGAGTCCAGGTGCCAGGGACCGATGACGAGGTCCGGGGTGTGCAGCCCCTGCCGCCCCCCGAACAGCTCGATCCGCCCGATCACCTGGGTGATCGTCAGGCCGAAACCGAGGGTCGCGATCGAAAGATAGGGGCCTTCCAGGCGCAGGGCCGGGAGGCCCAGGAGAAATCCGAAGAGCGCCGCGCCGAGCGCCGCGGCGGGGAGCGCCAGGATGAAAGGGAGATGGACCTCCGCCATCAGGATGATGGTGCCATAGGCGCCCAGGGCGAAGAACCCAGCATGCCCCAGCGAGATCTGCCCCGTGTACCCGACCAGGAGATTCAGACCGACCGCCACGAGGATGTTGATGGCCATGTAGTTGGCCATGTAGATGTAGTAGTTTTTAGCGAATAACGGGAAAAGGACCAGGAAGGCGATCAGACAAAGAAACCAGAAAACGACCACGCCGGAACTGAACAGCTGTACATCCTCATAGTAATCCCTCTTCATGTCCATATGCGGGTACTCCCTAATGATCCAGGTCTCGGAAGTCGAATGAACGTGCAGAGCAGAAACGGTGACAAGATGCCGGGTGTACGCGCAGGGCCGGTTTCGAACGGCCCGCGGGCATTCACTTCCCCGCTAGTTTGTCGGCGACTTTATGATAGTATATCTCCGTCTCCTCCAGCAGGGGCGACTTGTGCCCCATCATGTTGAGTTTCATGATCTGGTAATTGATTTTCTTGATGAGCTTGTACCGCTCCCTCTCGTCAGGGATGCCCTCCAACAGATCTTCCATCTGCCGGATTTCCTTCTTGAGCTGCAATTCCGGCGGGAGGCAATCGGCGTTTTTCAAAATTTTGTAGGCCATCCTGAGGTCCTCGGGGATGCCGCTGTCATCCTCGAGTTGGAGGGGTTTGCCGCGGCCCGGCAGATCTTTGAACTCCCCCCGGTCCACGGCTTCCTGAATGCGCCGCTCGGCGATCTTGTCGAATCCAAACATAGGCGTGCGAAAAACGCTCCTTCACGATGGAAAAAGGATGCATGCCCGGGCGGGAATCCCCAGGACGCGGGGTTCGAGCATGTAATCTTCGAAACGGTGCGCATTTCGCGTCCGCCCCGATCCAGGGGGATCAGCTTTCCCGGGAGGGAATATAGATCATTCTTGGATTAGGAGATCGGACGATGAAGATGCTCGGTTACCTTATTATACAAATTTCGTTCGGATTTCAAGCCAAATCGCCGCAGGCTGCACCCAGCCCGCAGACATATCCGGCTTGACAACGGCCTGCCCCGTCGGTTATTCCCATGATATTCAACCTTTTTGCCTTTGCCACGGGCAGAGACCCTGTGGACCCGGTTTGTGGAAGCCGATATGATCGACCCGCTCGACAAAAAAATCATCGCCCAGATCCAGGGAGACATCCCCTTGGAGGCGCGGCCGTTCGCTGCCATCGCGGCGCGGCTTGGCATCCAGGAGACTGAAGTGCTCGAGCGGATCCGCCGCCTGAAGGCGCACGGAACCATCCGCCGCTTCGGCGCCACCCTCCGCCACCAGGAGGCCGGGTTCGGCGCCAATGCCATGGTGGCCTGGCGCGTGCCCGATGAGCGCATCGACGAGGTGGGAGAAGCGCTGGCGCGGTTCCCGGCGGTAACGCATTGCTATCACAGACCGCCTCAGGGCGAGTGGCCTTTCAACCTGTACACGATGGTTCACGGGAGCAGCCGGGAAGAATGCCGCCGGATGGCGCGCGAGATGTCGGAGGCCGTCCAGATTCGGGATTACACCCTGTTGTTCAGCGAAAAGGAATTCAAGAAAACCAGCATGGCTTATTTTTGACCCGTGTCGACATCCCCGAAGAGGTCCTGTCACACAGGGAGGGAGGCTATCCGCAGCATGGAGCGAAACTCGACCGAATGGTTCCGGCAAGCGCAAACCTATATCCCGGGCGGCGTCAACAGCCCGGTCCGGGCCTGCAAGGCCGTCGGACTGGCGGCCCCCCTGTTCATCGAGCGCGCGGAAGGATGCCGCGTCTGGGACGTCGAAGGACGCGAGTACATCGACTACGTCGGGTCGTGGGGCCCCATGATCCTCGGGCACCGGCATCCGAAGGTCGTCGAAGCCATCGAAAAGGCCTTGCAGCGCGGGACCAGCTACGGCGCACCCACGCCGCTAGAGGTCGCGATGGCCGGCGCCATTGTCGACCGGATTCCATCGATCGAAATGGTGCGCATGGTCAACTCCGGCACCGAGGCGACGATGAGCGCCATCCGCCTGGCCAGGGCCCACACGGGCCGGGACAAGCTGGTCAAGTTCAACGGGTGTTACCACGGCCATGCCGACAGCCTGCTGGTGGAGGCGGGTTCCGGAGTGGCCACTTTGGGGATCCCCGGCAGCCCGGGGGTGCCAGCCGACATCGCCCGGCATACCCTTTCGCTCCCCTTCAATGATCTGGACGCCGTCGAAGCGACCTTTTTGAAATACGGGCCCGAGATCGCCGCGGTGATCGTCGAACCGGTCCCCGGGAACATGGGGGTCGTTCTCCCGCACGACGGATACCTCCAAGGTCTGCGCACGATCACCGAGACGTACGGAAGCCTGCTCATCTTCGACGAGGTCATCAGCGGCTTCCGGGTGGCTCCGGGCGGCGCGCAGGAGCTTTACGGCGTTCTGCCGGATCTGACCTGCCTCGGGAAGATCATCGGCGGCGGGCTGCCGGTCGGGGCTTACGGCGGCCGTAAAGAGATCATGTGCGGCATTGCACCGGAAGGAAGCGTCTATCAGGCCGGAACCCTGTCCGGCAATCCGCTGGCTATGGCCGCAGGCCTGGCGACCCTCGAACTGCTGGGGGAGGCGGGCGTCTACGAAAGGCTGGAAGCAGCCGGCGCCAAACTGTTCCAAGGGCTTGCCCAGGCGGCCAAAGCCGCGGGGATAGACGTCGTTGTCAACCGCGTGGGTTCGTTGGGAAGCCTGTTTTTCACCGGCAGCCCGGTAACGAGTTTCGAGACGGCCCTCCAATGCAACAAAGACCGATTCGTGGCCTATTACCGGCGCATGCTCGACTGCGGCATTTACCTGGCGCCTTCGCCTTTCGAAGCGGCCTTCGTCTCGCTCGCCCACGATCCGGGAAGCCTGGAAAAAACCATCGCCTGTGCCGCCGCGGCCTTCGATAAACTGCACTAAAAAGATTGACTTCCTTTGAAAACGTGTGCTAAAGACCTAGCGGTCTCGAAGCCGTCGGCGCACCCGGCAGGAGGGGCCGCAAGTATCATGGATGAAGACCTGAAAAGAACGGTCAAGGCCTTGGGTTACATCAGCACCGTAGGCCTTGCCATGGCCCTTTCGATCGGCCTCGGCGCCTTGATCGGGAACTATATCGACAAGAAGTTCGACACCGAACCGTGGTTCTTCTACATCTTTCTCGGATTCGGAATTGCAGCGGCTTTCAGAAATCTGCAGATCCTTTACAAGAAAGCCAAGGACCTTTGATGGAGTGGGACAGCCTTTTTAAAACCTTGAGAATCCAGAACTGGCTCATTCTGATGCTGCTCGGGGGGGCCAGTTTTTTCCTCATGAGCCCTCATTTCACGTTGGGCGTCCTGATCGGCGGTCTGCTGATCATCGCCAATTTCAACGTCCTGCAGCACACGATCCGGTGCGGATTTTCATCGGAAGGCACCCTGCAGGTCAGCCGCAGGTCCATCATTGTCAAATTTTATCTGCGCCTTCTGGCCATCGGTTTTCTGATGTACGTCCTGATCACGCGGGACCTGGTGAGCCCTGTCGGGCTGGCCGTAGGGCTGTCGATCGTCGTCATCAGCATCATCCAACTGGCCTTGCGTCTCGTCTGGAAAACATCTTCTGGGGAGGTTGTCTAGATTATGGAGCATCCGATCTTTTTCATCGATTCACTGCTTGAATCCTTCGGTTTTCACCATCCTGCGGATTTTACGCACGTTACGCATATGTGGCTCGTCATGCTGCTGCTCATCCTGAGCGCCCTGCTTTTTGCCAGGGGCGTTCAGCTGCTGCCGAAAAAGGGCCAGAATTTCTTCGAGGTCGTCGTGGACGGGCTGGAGAGTTTCATGGTGGAGATCAGCGGGCCCGAAGGGCGTTTCTTTTTCCCGTTCATCGCCACCGTCTTCCTCTTCATCCTGGTCTCGAATCTGCTCGGCCTCGTTCCCGGGTTCTTCTCACCGACGGCGAACCTCAATACCACGCTGGCCCTGGCCCTGTGCACCTTCGTCTACACGCACATCATCGGCATCCGCTTTCACGGCATCAAATATATCAAGCATTTCACCGGGTCGGTCTGGTGGCTCACCCCGTTGATGCTGCCGATCGAAATCATCGGTCACTTCGCCCGGATCATGTCCCTGAGTGTACGGCTTTTCGGGAACATCTTCGGGAAGGAAATGGTGCTCGGCATCCTGTTCGGCCTGGCCGGGCTCTATCTGGCGCCGCTGCCGATCCTTTTCCTGGGCATCCTCGTCAGTTTCATTCAGGCCCTGGTGTTCATGCTCTTGTCCATCATGTATTTCGTGGGTGCCATGGAACACGCCCACTAGCGTAGTGGAAGGCTTTTTGGGAAGAAGGCCGCGTTCAAACATCATTTGTGGAAAGGAGGGTTGGTTCGTATGTCCAAAAAAACAGTCGTTGGGGTTCTCACAGCTCTTATGGTTCTGGGTATGACATCGATGGCCATGGCCGCTGACGGCCAGGCACAGGCGGCAGCGTTCTGGGTATTCTTCGGGATCGCCGTCGCTTGCGGTTTCGGCATCGGCGTCGCCGCCCTGGGAACCGGCATCGGTATGGGTAACGCCATCAACGGTGCGCTGCAGGGTACGGCTCGGAACCCGGAAGCGGGCGGTAAGATCATGACCACCATGATCATCGGTCTCGCCCTGATCGAGTCGCTGTGTATCTATGCGCTGGTCATCTGCTTCATCCTGGTCTTCAAGATTCCAGATATCGAAGTCATGCTGAAGTCTATAGGCGCGTAAGGGTCCTCTTGAAAAAAGGGGGCCTGCACAAGGCCCTCTTTTTTTTCGCAGACATGTGCAATATTTCACAAAATCACGGTTGACCTCGCTGCTCCACGGTCCTCAACGCCATGGTCGGGAAGACCACCTGAGGTCGACTGCACGATGACGCCCCCGGGCTCCTTTCTCGGGCTGCCTCCAGGACGTTTTCGGATGCCGATGATCAAAGAGTCCAAAATTCCTCAACCGACCATCGAGCGACTCGCTCTGTACTCGCGCCCTCTCGAGGGGCTCGGCGACGGTGCTTCGCAGGTGATCTCCTCCGAAAGGCTGGCGGCACTGTGCGGCGTCAATTCGGCGCAGGTCCGCAAGGACCTCGCCTACTTCGGCGAGTTCGGCATCCGCGGGGTCGGCTACGATGTCAAAGACCTCCTGAAAGCCATCAAGAAGATCCTTGCCACAGACCGTGTCTGGAAGCTCTGCATTGTGGGAATGAGCTATCTGGGCACCGCCCTGGTCGAAAACGAAAATTTTCGCCGGCGCGGCTATCACTTCGTTGCGGCCTTCGATCCTGACCAACGGAGGGTCGGCAAGGTCCTGCCCTGCGGCCTCGTTGTCGAGCCGATGCGCAGCATTAAAAAGCTCGTCCGGGAGCTTGGCATCGAGATCGGCGTCATCACCACCCGCCCCGAGGAAGCCAAACGGTCGGCGGATCTCCTCATGAAGGCGGGGGTCAGGGCCCTGCTGAACTTCACGCCGGTAAGGCTCCGGATCCCGGAGTGCTGTCTGATCGAAAACGTGGACATAACGGTCAAGCTGGAGAATCTGGCCTATCATCTGAGCAAGAACAAGCCTTGAGCACCTTCGCAAGAAACCTTCCGGTGTGGGATTGGGGCACCCTGGACAATTCCTCCGGCGTACCGGACGCCACCAGATAGCCTCCCCCTTCTTCGCCGCCCTCCGGCCCGAGATCGATGATGTAGTCTGCGGTCTTGATCACGTCGAGATTGTGCTCGATCACCACCACCGTGTTTTTTTGAGCCACCAGATAATTCAGGACCTCCAGAAGCTTCTGAATGTCCGCGAAGTGCAGCCCCGTCGTCGGTTCATCCAGGATGTAAAGCGTCCGGCCGGTGCTGCGCCGGCTCAGTTCCCGCGAAAGCTTGATCCGCTGCGCCTCGCCGCCGGAAAGCGTCGTGGCGGACTGCCCCAGCTTGACATACCCGAGCCCGACATCCAGAAGGGTCTGGACGGTCTTCCGGATCGCCGGGATATTCTCGAAGAACCCATAGGCCTGGTTGACGGTCATATCGAGGACCTCGGCGATGTTCAACCCCTTGTAGCGGATCTCCAGCGTATCCCGGTTGTACCGAAGACCCTTGCAGGCCTCGCAGGTCACGTATACATCCGGAAGGAAGTGCATCTCGATCTTGATGATGCCATCCCCCTGGCAGGTCTCACAGCGGCCGCCGCGGACGTTGAAGCTGAAGCGGCCCGGTTTGTAGCCGCGCATCCGCGCTTCGGGCAGCTGGGCGAACAGATCCCGAATGTCCGTGAACACGCCGGTATAGGTCGCCGGGTTGGATCGCGGGGTCCGGCCGATCGGACTCTGATCGATATGGATGACCTTGTCGATGTGGCGGGTCCCGCTCACGGCCTTGACCGCCCCCACCGGGCCGCTCGCCCGATAGAGATCCCGGGCGAGGGCCGGGTACAGGATCCCGTTCAAAAGGCTGCTCTTCCCGGACCCGGAGACCCCGGTGATGCACGTGAACGTCCCGAGGGGTATCCGGACCGTGATATCCTTGAGGTTGTTTTGCCGCGCCCCTTCGATCACGATGCTCCGGCCTGTTCCCTTGCGGCGCGCAGCGGGCACGGGAATGCACCGGCGGCCGGAAAGATAGGCCCCCGTCAAGGAGCGGCCGTCCTCGATCAGCGCCGAAGGCGGGCCTTCGAAGATCACCTCCCCCCCGTTGCTGCCGGCCCCCGGCCCCATGTCGACGACATGATCGGCCGCCAGGATGGTCTCGGCGTCGTGCTCCACCACCAGCACGCTGTTCCCGAGATCCCGCAGCCGCTTCAGGTTCTCGAGCAGGCGCAGATTATCCCGCTGATGAAGGCCGATGCTCGGTTCATCCAGCACGTACAGGACCCCGGCAAGCCCCGACCCGATCTGGGTGGCCAGCCGGATCCGCTGATCCTCCCCCCCTGAAAGCGTCGCCGAGGGGCGGTCGAGGGTCAGGTAGCCCAGCCCGACGCTTTTCATGAAGGTAAGCCGCGCCTGAATCTCCCGGGTCACCCGGGAGGCGATGGCCGCCTCCCTCGGGCCCAGCTCCAACCGGTCAAAAAACCGTTCGGCGGCGGCGATTGAAAGCGCCGTGACCTCGTGAATGGCCTTCCCACCGACCCGAACCGCCAGGACAGGCGGTTTGAGTCGCCCGCCGCGGCAGACGTGGCAGGGGCGTACACTCATGTACTTCTCGATCTCCTCCCTCACTTGGTAGGAGCCGGTCTCGCGGTAGCGCCGCTCCAGATTCGGGATCACGCCTTCGAACGGCCGGGTGTAGTCATGCCGGCGCCCCTCCCGTTCAAAAAAGAAAGCGATCTCTTCGTCCCCGGAGCCATAGAGAAAGGCCTCCTGGATCTCGGACGGGAGTTCGCCGAAAGGCGTGTAGACGCTGACCTGGTAATGGTCGCAGAGGGAATCGAGCATCTGCTGGAAATAGACCGAATCCCGGCCGGCCCAGGGGGCGATGGCCCCTTCCCGCAGCGAAAGGCCGGGGTCCGGCACGATCAGCACGGGGTCGAAGTGCCTCCGGGTCCCCAATCCATTGCAGGCCTCGCAGGCCCCTTGCGGATTGTTGAAGGAGAAGGCCTGCGGCGAGAGCTCCGGCACACGGTAGCCGCATCGCGGACAGGCCGCCGCCTGGCTGAAGGAAAACACCTCGCCTTCCTGAACCGCCGCCACCGCCTTGCCCTCTCCCATGGAAAGCGTCAGTTCCATGGAATCGCTCAAACGCTGACGGATGCCGTCGCGAATGACCAGCCGGTCCACCACCACCAGGACCTCATGGTCCCCTGTCTTGTCGAGATTGATCTCTTCATCGAGCATGCGGGTCCTCCCATCGACCTGCACGCGCGTAAACCCCTCCTTGCGAAGCCGCTGAAAGACCTGCCGGTAAGCCCCTTTGGGCCCGGGAGCGAGAGGGGCCATAATCTGGATCCGCGCCCCTTCGCCAAGGGCCATGACCCGGTCGATGATCTCTTCGGCGGTCTCGGAGCGGATGGGCAGATTGCAGGCCGGACAAAAAGGCAGGCCGATGCGGGCGTAGAGGAGCCTCAGGTAATCATAGATCTCCGTGACGGTCCCGACCGTCGAGCGCGGATTTCGGCTCGAAGAACGCTGCTCGATCGAGATGGCGGGTGAAAGGCCCTCGATGGCGTCCACGTCCGGCTTGTCCATCTGCTCGAGGAACTGCCGCGCATAGGCCGAAAGGGACTCCACATAGCGGCGCTGGCCTTCGGCGAAGATGGTGTCGAAGGCGAGGGAGGACTTCCCCGAGCCCGAAAGGCCCGTGATGACAACCAACTGATCTCTCGGGATATCCAAAGAGATGTTCTTGAGGTTGTGCTGGCGGGCGCCCCTGATCTTGATGCAGCTGTGGGTCATGGATCTCTGTCGATCGCGGCCGCTTCACCCGCGGCGGCCCGATGCCTGACCATGGATGCCGCCATGCGAAGCGCGGCCATCAAGCTGGAAGGATCGGCAAGGCCTTTTCCCGCGATGTCATAGGCCGTACCATGGTCCACGGACGTCCGCACGATGGGCAGCCCCAGCGTTACATTCACACCGTCGGCAAAATGGAGGAGTTTCAGGGGAATCAGCCCTTGATCATGATACATGCAGACCACAACGTCGTAGCGGCCGGCCGCCGCGTGGAAAAAGAGGGTGTCCGCAGGCAGCGGCCCCGCGACCTCCATCCCTTCGGCCCGGGCGGCCTGCACGGCGGGGCCGATCACCCGTGCCTCCTCATCGCCGAAAAGGCCCTCCTCGCCGGCATGCGGGTTCAGGGCCGCCACAGCGATCCGGGGCCGCTCGATCCCGAAATCCCGCCTCAGGGCCTGATGCGTCACGGAGATGGTGCGGCGGATGGCGGATGCATCCAACAGGCCGGGCACCTCTTTCAAGGCGCAGTGGATCGTCACCAGCGTCACCCGCAGCCGCTCCCCGGCCAGCATCATGACATAGTCCCGTGCCCCTGTCCGCTCGGCGATCAACGGGGTGTGGCCCTCGTAGTGAAAACCCGCCGCGTTCATCAGGGCCTTGTTGATGGGGGCTGTCACCATGGCGTCGATCCGCCCCTTCCGGGCGAGTTCGACCGCTTCGAGAATATACCCCACCATGGCGCGCCCGCCCTCCACCGTGGGCCTTCCCGGAACGCGTGAGGACGGCGGGAGATGGGAAAGCGGCAACAGGTCGACCCGCCCGGCAAGGCCCCCGGCTTCGGCCGGATCTTCGATGGTCCGAACCGCCATCCCCGGCGGAAGGGCCTCCCGCATCACCTCGGCATCCCCCAGAACAAAAGGTCGGCACCCACGGTAAACATCAGGATCCGCGAGGGCCCGGGCGATAACCTCCGGCCCCACGCCCGCCGGATCGCCCATCGTGATGCCGATCAGAGGTAAAAAAGGCGTCTTTGCCATGTCGTTATGCGCTCCGCACGGATTTTTCAAGGAACGGGATTCGGGCGCACGGCCGCAGAAGGATTCACCCGCCGAAATCGGGGATGATGAGTTCGATCCGGTCGCCGTCTTCAACCCTGACATGGGCATAATCCTGAGGATAGACGAACGCCCCGTTGCGCTCGACGATCAGATGGGGGTCCTTTTTGTTGCACTGTTCGATCAATTCGCGGATGGTGAGCACGCCGGGTAGTGTTCTAGCCGTCCCATCCACCGTGATATTCAACGCCATGACCCTCTCTCCTCGATCATTCGGGGCATCGGCGGCCTCCAGGGAGCAAGGCCGAAGCACCGGAGTCCACGCATCTGCGAAACAACCGGGGCCTTTATCCCAAGGCGGCCGCGCAATCTCCAAAACAGCCGGGATTGCCCTCCTCCGACAACCCCGTTGACCTTCATCTCGGCGGCCCACTGGGACCGGTCTGCTCGGAAGCGTCTTCCTTCGGAAGCGACCATTCTTTCCGGAGCCCCGGGGAGGGAAGAAAGGAATGCCCCACCCGTTTCACGTCTTCACGGTATATATTACATGATTACTGCATCGTTTCAAACACCTGATTGTGATCCTGCCGGGGCGGATTTCCAGCGGGCCCGGATGCGATTTTTGTCATCAGGATGGCTGACAAGCCTTTCCCGGCCTCGCGCCGTTCATTTCCCTCTTAAAAATCTGTCCAGCCATCTTCGTGCTTCGGAAGGTCCGCCTAAAAACCATATCATTTCCGCATTTCCTCCGGATCAGACATTGACAGCATCCCCCTTCAACCTCTACAATCAGCATCATATTTCCACTATTTCTTCCACCTCTCAGCCCTTGCGCGTCACAGAGGAAACCACACCATGCTGATTCAGCCCGACTGTATCCCCTGCATCTTGAAAATGGCTGTCTATGTTATGCGTGCCTTGCAGTTCGACAAAGACGAAAGCAGAGTGTTGTACGGCCGCATCGCGGCCCTGCCCTCCTTACAGGGCGGCCGGTGGAACTATACCAGTCCGGAAATCATCGAACAGGTGATGGACATCATCCTGCAGGCCCGGCAGGAAGAGGATCCATTCCATGCAATCAAACGAACCCAGAACCAGATGATCATTGACGTGCTCCCTTACCTCGAAACGCTTGTTCGCGAAGATCCCAACCCGCTTCTCACGGCCGTCAAACTCGCCATCCTGGGCAACAACATCGATTTCATGGTCGGAGAGAACCCGCCGGACATCAAACACCTCATCCGTGAAAAGCTTCAGGCCCCCATCCCGCCGGAACGGTTCGGCCGCCTCGAAGAGGGGCTCTCAAGGGCGAAGCGAGTGGTCTACTTCGCCGACAACGCCGGAGAGATCGTCTTTGATAGAGTGCTCATCGGCATCCTCAAGGAGCGGTTCGAAGCAGACATCACCGTCGTGGTCAGGCAGCGCCCCACCCTGAACGACACCACCCTCGAGGAGGCGCGGGCCGTGGGCATCGACGCGCTCGTGCCCGTCATCCCGAACGGCATGGACGGGCCGTTTCCCGGCACGCGGTTGGAGCGGTGTTCAGCCGAGGTGAACAGCCTTGTCGAGGAGGCCGATCTGATCCTTTCGAAAGGCGGAGGAAACTACGACTCCCTCAGCGAGGAACGGGAGGACGTCACCCGCAAGATCGCTTATCTCCTCGTGTCGAAATGTTATCCCTACTACGAAGAATTCGGTGTTCCGCTGTTTCAACCCGTTCTCGAAACCTTCACGGGCAGGAAACATCCCTCTTCAATCGACATTTAGCACATGGATGCCTTCCGATCCCGGGACGACACCCCCTCTTCAACAAGCGGGGAACCAGGAACCCGCTCTGTCGGGAAAAGCCGTTCTTGGACGGAAGCACAGGAGGCCCCATGACGGAAGCAGTTGCAACCATCAAGGAAAAGGCCTTGTCGCTCGGCGCCCAGGCGGTCGGCATCGCCTCGGTCGAGGCCATCAACCAGTACGCCCCGGCGGGGCACCGCCCGGATGACCTCCTGAAGGGCGCCAGGAGCGTGGTGCTGCTCGGCGGAGGCCAACCCACGGCCGGCGCGTGGCGATCAGGAACCAACCGTGTCCTCGGAAGCATCGGGTACAGCCGGGGCGAAACGGGCAGCGCAGCCCGCAAGCTCGCCTATTTCATCGAAGCGCAGTATGGTCATTACACCATACCGATTCCCACCGGGGAGCGGAACGGGCACTACCCGTACCTGAGTCTGAAGCTCTGCGCGGAGATGGCCGGCCTCGGCACGCGCAGCATGGCGGCCGGGATCATCCTCAACCCCGTCTACGGTCTGCTCTACTTCAACGGCGTCATCACCACGATGCCGCTACCGGGCGACGGCCCCCTGGAGAAGCCTGTGTGTCCCCATCCGTCCTGCGTCCGGCTGTGGGAAAAGAAGCAAACGACGCCCTGTCTGTCTGCCTGCCCGGACTGCCTGTCCGGTGAGTTGAAGGATGGCCTGATCAGCTGGATGGAATACCGCCAGGAGGGCTGCTACCCCCGGGCGCAGACCGCCGCGCGGGATGTTTTTCAGAAGCTCCTGCTCGAGGTCGTCAACGAAGAGGACAAGGACCGCCGCAAGACCATCCTCTTCGGCAGTCACTTTACGAGGGCGGTCCGGGGCATCGCCTATTCGACCGAACTGTCGGCCCAGTGCTTCAACTGCCTGAAACGGTGCCCCCTGATCCCGAGAAGACTTCATCCGCACACCCCGCCGCAATAGGAGAAAGTCCCATGCCACGACCCGTTTCACCGGAATTGTATCAGCGCTACGGCCGGCAGGTCTGGGAGTGGACCAACCGCGTCCAACGGTTCGTCCCCGGAGAGCAGAACCGCGGACTGACCGACCAGGAAATCGCATCCCGCCTGGGCCTCACGGTTCATGAGGTCATCGAGATCCGCGCGATCGCGGAACATGACCGGATCCCTCTGGAGGCCTATCTGGAGGCGGAGGAGATCAAGGAGAGCCGTTTCAAGCGGATTCCGGAGAAATAGAACACACCTAGGCAGGCGACAAGCAGCCGTTGGAACTCTCTGCTGAAGCCCGCTGGAAAGGATCGAACGTCATGAAGCCCCTTGCCGACTGCGCCCTTTGCACCCTCGAATGGATCTTCGGGAGGACGGCGTCCTCTTTGGACGAACCCGGGAGGCTCGAATTGATCCAGACCCTCCTCGGTGTCTTTCACCAAACCTTCGATGCCAGGGAGAACTTGGGTTTTGCCGCCAGAGAGACGCTCGATGCCGTGACGCCTCAGGTGGTCGCCGCCGCCGGCATTTACGATAAGATCAAGAAGGAGAGCAACGAGGCGGTCAAGGCCCTGCTGCCGGCCGCCAGACGCTTCATCGCCGAGGGGATGACCCCGAAGGAGCGCTTCGAGCGGGCCTGTTTCCTCGCGGCCACCGGCAATGTCTCACCGCTTGCCGCCCCGAGCGGCGGGTTGACATTCACCGAAACCGAGGCCCTGATGGCGGGTCAAACCGAATCTCCCGTCCTCATGGGGGACGTGTACGAGGCGGCCCGCGATCGGCAACGGGTTCTCTATCTCTTCGACAACGCGGGCGAGGTCGGCTTCGACTCGTTGCTGATCGAGCAGCTCGAGGCCATGGGCGCCGCCGTGACGCTCGTCCTCAAGGAAGCGCCGTTTTTCGAGGATGCCACCCGCGCCGATGCCCACTTTTTCGGCCTCGAGAATCTGAGCGAGCGCATGCTGAGCGTCAAGACGCTTCTGGTCCCCGGCAGAAGCACGCCCGAACTCGAGCGCGCCATCACCGAGTGCGATCTGATCCTCGCCAAAGGCACTTTCAACATCGAAGCCACCTACGAAGAAGGCATGGGGAAACCCGTGATCTACATGCTGAAGATCAAGTGCGGCCCTTTGTCGCAGAAGCTCGGCGTACCCCAGGGCCGTTTCGTCGTCGCCCTGTCCGAACCCTGACCGGGCAAAGATCTCCTCACCGGACGCAGCTTCCATGCCTGCAACGGGGCTTAAAAATTCTTCATCATGCTCATGATCAGGTAGGGCACCTCCAATCGGCCGGTCGGGGCCAGGATGCGGCTGCTGAAATTCGTCGTGTACAGTTTTTTCATGGTCCGCGAGAGCTTGCGATACTCGGAGGTGTCGATCGCCTTGGCGATGTCCGCCAGGCTGCGGGCGGTACACTCCGCCAGGATACGGGGGCCGACTCCGACGGAAAGGCGCCACCCGTGGGTCACGGGCACCCCCATCTCCTTCATCGCAGGGATGGCCTCTTCGACCACGAACCGGTTGTGCTCCGTCTCCTTGCCCGGAACGATATCGTAATACTGGTTGAATTTCCAGGCTCCGGTCTGGATGCTGTAGGCCTGATCCCTGAACATGCCCGTGGGGATCCACAGCTTGCTTCCGTAGTTGTAGACATGCTGCATCAGCTTCGTGGCTACCTGGCGGTATTCTCTGGACGCAAGGGCGGCGAGCAGGCCCATGTCGTTTTTCACGGTGGCCACCGCCACGATCCTCGGCCCTCCACCGACGGCCACGTAGAACCCGCCTACTAGTTTGATCCCCAGCTTTTCGAGCGCCGGATTGAACTCCTCAGAAATAAACCGGGAGTAGTCATCGTATTCGCCTGGGTTGACGTCCCAGTACTGGCTGAACAAAATGGTCATGAGCGTTCTCCCTGAATCAGGAACACCGGGTTCCTGTTGAAGAAGGGGGCGTTATGACGGTCACATCTTGAAGATCCGCGTCATCAACTCGGCCAGGTACTCGGAATCGTCCTCCTTCTTCTTCGAGAACTTGGCCGGTCGGGTTTGAACCCAGAACAGATTTTCAGGGAAGGACATATCATCGTCTATGACCCACTCCATGTCCTGGGGCATGTCGAAGTACGACTCCACCTTGAGGGCGATCCGCACGATCTCCTGCAGTTCCTTTTCCTCGAGACAGGGCTTTCCCTGCAGCTCCTTCGGAACGCTGACCATCGCAATCCCGTCTTTGCGAAACACGACCATGCGCAGCTTCTGGCTGATCGTGGACGAAACAACCTCTTTGGTCTCCTTGTCGATCACGAAGCTGTCCGGAGTGATCTCACCGGACACGACACTCTCGCCAAGTCCCCAGTTGCCCTCGACCACCACCTTGCTCAAATCCCCTGTCGTGGGCTGAACCGTCAGCGTGACCCCGGCGCACCGGGCACTGACCATCTTGAGGACCGCAACTCCGATGGGGGCCTTGGCCATGTCCATGCCCTTTTCGAGCCGGAAGGCGATGGCCCGCGTCGTAAAGGCACTGCTCCACACCCGGATCACCTTCCGGACCACTTCCCGCTTTCCCTTCACGTTCAGATAGGTCTCCATCTGCCCGGGCATGCTCACCGCACCGCTCGACCGCGTTGCGACCGCCACATCGGGCTTGCCGACCGTCTCGCACAGTTCGTCGTAAAAGCCGTAAAGCTCCGCTTTCATCGCCTCGGGCATGTCCTTCGATTCAATGATGTTGCGGATCACACGGCCGGCCTCGACCTGTTTTTCCACCTTGCGCAGGCTTTCTCCCGCCTCTTCCACATACTTCCGAATCTCATCGCCAGCGCCGGTCTCGCTCATGAACCGTTCGTAGCCGTCTACGGAGATGGCGAATCCAGGTGGAACGCGCATACCCATGTGCACCATCTCCCCCAGATTAGCACACTTCTTTCCAACCAGATCATTGTGCTCACTGCGGAGTTCATCGAGCCTGTAAATCCATTTTTGCGCCATTTTGAATCCTCCCCTGAGGCAGCGGGTTGGTCCCGCAGGACCGTTGCCGGCCCCGCAGGACAACCCTACGCCTTTGGTCCGAAACCAAAACCCGCAGGGTGGGCGTGCCCATCACGCCTCTCCTCACCCTGGAAGGTCAGGTGAAAACGAGCCGGTCCGTCGCGGACCCCGGCCGATTACTTGTCCAGGATATAGACGGTCCCCATATTGGCATCCACTTTGACCTTCTGACCGGAGCGGATCTTGGTGGTGCCCTCGAACACGTTCATCACCACGGGGATGCCGTACTCCCGGCCGACGATGGCCGCATGCGACAGGCTGGCGCCCCGATCCACGATGACCCCCTTGATCATGCTGAAGATAGGGGTCCAGCTGGGCGACGTGCTGGCTGCAACCAGGATGTCCCCCTCCTGGATCAGACTCAGCTCATCCTCGTTCATGATCACCCGTGCGGGGCCTTCGGCCACCCCCGGAGAACCGCAGGTGCCATAGAGATCCGCCTTCAGTTCGGGGCGCACCTGCGGCATGGAACCCACAACGACCTTGCTGGCGATGGGATCGTTGCTCTTGACGAGCACACCCATGGCCTGGTCGAGGTCGAAGCCTTCCTTCAAAAGGGCCGGCGGATTCGGGTGCTTGCACCACTCCTCCCACTCCGCGCGTCTACGCTCGACGATGTAGCGCATGTCGAACTGATCCGGGTTGATCCCCGCCCGCCGCACCTCGTCCGGCTGGAGATAGAACATGTCCTCGGGATCGTCGATGGCCCCCTCCTGCTTCCAGCGTTTGCCCATGCCGAGGACGATCCGCCGGATCATGGCGTGGGTGTACAGGTCGAGATAATGGTCGTGCTCCTCGCTGAAGACCCCGCTCTTCTGGGCAAGGCGCATCAGTTGCTCGAACCAGCCCCTCATTTCGCGCGGCACCTTTTCGAGGACAGCCTTCTCGGCCTCCAGACGCGCCTCGGTGATCTTGGCGCGCTCCGCCTCGAGGTTGAAATCGCCGCCCTTCTGCAGGAACTGCTTCACGTTCACCAGGGCCGGGGTCGGGTCCTCCACCCACGTCGGGAGATTGATCTCGCTCATCCGCTGCATCCGCCAGCCATCCTCGTTCATAAAGGCGCTGAAGTCCTTCATGAAAGAACGACCTTGATCGACGGTCTCCAGTCTGGCCTTGATCCCGTCCACCTCGCCTTCCAGAAACACCTTTTCGAGGCCATCCTCGCGGGCACGCTGCGAAAACTCCCACAGGCGCTTGTCCACCTGGAACACCTTGTTGTCGAAGCCGGAGACGAGCTGATGGAACGTCGGGTTCGTGTCGTCGATACCGGCCAGTTCCCGGCACATGTTTTCGAAAAGGATGTAGGCCGTGTAGGTCCCGTACATCATGTACATGTGGATCTCCCACATCCGGCGGCAGGTGCAGATCGTCTCCTCGAAATTGGCGAGCAGATCGATGTTCTCGGCGGTGTCCAGATCCAGTTGCTTCAAGGCCTCGTAACGCCCCAGGATCTCTTGGACGAAGCCATTCCACAAACCATCGTAATCTTTAATAAATGGAAGAATCGCTTCACGAAATTTTTTTTCACGGCGCTGTTTTTCCTCCTCGCTCTTGACCAGCAGAAGGGTCAGATAACCGCCTCCGTTCATGAAGCGCCAGTCCCATCCTTTGACCGTCGGCAGGCTGAGCTTCTCCGCTCCCCATTGCATGCCGTGACGGCAGAAGCTCACCCAGAACCAACCAAACATGGGCGTCCATGGCGGCACCGAGTGCGTGCCGTCCAAAAACCAGGCAGGCGACAGCTCAAAGTCTCTTTCCGGATCGAATTCCAGACCTGGAACCACATCGTAGACCTTCATGTTTCTCCCCCTTTAAAGCGTGGTTGTGGAAGTAAAAACCGGCTTCTGCAAATCCTCCTCTGATACCTGATCTTCCGGCGACCGCCGGCGCCCATGCTTCCCGAAGATCTCGCGCGAACAACCTCCCAAATGCGGTGGGATGCACCTCTCACAGGTTGAAAGCAAGGGGATACCGCAGCCTTTTTCCTCTGCACCTCCTTTCCCGTTGTGTCTTCGCCTACGCATCGACGAGGGTCAATGCCCCCGGATCGCACCATTTCACACACTGGGGATCCGGCGGGTCCCCGCAGAAATCGCATTTGAGCGGGATGCCCGTATCCGGTTCTCTGAAGGCGGACTTGACCGGACACGAGGCCCGGCAGACCACGCACCCGTCCACCTCCAGACCATTGATCACCACCTTGCCCCGGGAGTTGCACGCCGCCTCCGTGTACGGGCCCGCAATCACCGGCAGGCAGACATCCTCCCCCAAGAACACCCGGATCCGCGACCGCTGCGGATTGACCGAACCCGTGTGCTGGAGCGAGCAGGCCACCTGGCAAAGCTTGCAGCCGGTGCACTTGGCATAATCAATCTTGATTCGCATCGTCCTTGCCCCCGTCTTCCTCGGACAACCCCAACTCCCTCAGCTTCGCGGGCGTGGGGACCCCATCCTCATCCCACCCCCGAAGGGCGTAGTACTCCGGCAGCATCCGATCCATGTGCACCACTTGCCCCTTCACCCGCGGCTCATCGGTGATTCTCTTCGGGAGCGCGTCGTCCTTTTTGGTGAGCCCCGCCTTGAGGTTGAAGAGGCGCTCCATGTTCCAGATCCTCTCCCCCATCAACGCCAACTCCTCGTTCGCATAGTCGATCCCGGTCACCGTCTTCAACCAGACCTGGAGCTTTTCCCCCCACAAGGGGCCGTGGTAGATGATCCAGCACAGGATGGCCGAATCCACCAAGGCGATGTAATCCTGGTCGTATTTCGCCCATTTCAGATGTTCGGCCGGGTCCCGGCGCCCGTCGTAGAAAGGCAGCGTGGCCTTCGTGTGGCTGCCCCCGACGTTGTTGGTGGCGTACTGGAGCCCGATGATCTCAACGCCCTGTGGGTGCCAGGCGGGCATCCCCATCCCCTTGACGCCCATGAAGAGCTCCGGGTGGCCGTAGCGCTCGGCCAGGAACTTCCCGCCCTCGGCAAGGACCGCTCCGAAGGCCTCGCGGACGGCTGTCTGATGGAGCAGCGCGAACATCGCCTCCGTATTCCCGAAGCCCATCGGAAACCCGAGGTCCTCCTCCGGCAGAAACCCCGATTCATACAATTCCATCGCGCAGGAGATCGTAGCCCCGGCGGTGATCGTGTCCATCCCGAGCTCGTTGCAGATGTAGTTGGCCCGGCAGATGTCGTCGAGGTCCCCGAAGCCGCAGTTGGACCCGAGCAGCGCCATGCTCTCGTGCTCCGGCCCCTTGGTGGTGCCCGGGTAGGCCGGGTCGTCGATGCGGCTGCGCTTGCTGCAGGCGAAGGGGCAGCCGAAGCAGGCCTCGTCCCGCACCCGGATATGGTCCCGCACGTGGTTCGGGTCCTCGTACCACTCGAAGGCCTTCGAGTAGCCCTCCTGGAAGTTCCGGGTCGCCTGGGTGCCGCTCTTGTTGGCGCGGCCCGGCAGCGACCAGGTGCCGTACATCCGCCGGGCGTAGAGGACGCGGTTCTCCCGGCCCTCGTCGAGGAATCCCATGACCGCCTGCCGGTACCCCTCGACGTCCGCCACTTCGACCGAGCCGGTGCCGCCCGCCACAATCGCCTTCAAGTTCTTCGAGCCCATGACGGCCCCCAGGCCCGAGCGGCCTGCCGCGCGGCCGCCATCGGCCATGATGCAGGCAAAGCGCACCAGATTCTCCCCTCCGGGCCCGATGCAGACGATGCTCAGGTCGTTCAACTGCCAGTCGTCAAGTTCCGCACTCAACTCCTGTCGCAGGGCGTGCTCCGTAGCGGTCGACCACAGGCCCCACAATTGCTCCGCCGGCCGCAGCTCCACCTGTTCATCCCGAATATAAAGATAGACCGGTGAGGAGGCCTTTCCTTCGAGGATCAGGAAATCGTACCCGGCATATTTCAGGTTCGGTCCGAAATAACCGCCGCAGCAGGGGTTGGCGATGAATCCGCTGAGGGGCGACTTGCTCACCACCACGAACCGCCCTCCCGCCGGGACGCCGGTGCCGGTCAGGGGACCCGTCGCGAAGATGAGCTTGTTCTCCGGCCCCAGAGGGTCGATCCGTGGGTCCATCTCGTCCATCAGAATCTTGAGGCCCGCTCCGCGCCCCCCGACGAACTCCCGGCACAACTCCGGGGAGAGGTCTTCGATCGAGCGGTTTCCCGTCGTGAGATCGATCCGCAGAATCCTGCCTTTCCATCCAAACATCGCGGCTCCTTTCAAAGACCCGCGGCCTCAGACCGCCACTCGGCGCTGTCCGTCGGGCTGCACTAAAAACGCTTCGAGCTGCGAGAAGACCTGCTCCTCGTTGTTTCCCATGACCTGCAGGGCGCCGCTCCGGCAGGAGGCGGCGCAAAGTCCGCACCCCTTGCAAAGCGCCGGGTTCACCGCGGCAACCCCGCTGCCTTCGTCGACCGCCACGGCATGGAACGGGCAGACGGTTTCACACACCCGGCAACCCGTGCACTTCGTCGCATCCACCCGGCAGACGGCCCCCTCGCCGCGCATCTCCTCCCGCGAGAGCAGGGTCATCACCCGCGCGGCCGCGGCGTGCCCCTGGGCGATGCTCTCCCCGAGCCGTTTGGGGCCGTGGGCCAGTCCGCACATGAAGATCCCGTCCGTCGGGAAATCCACCGGCCGAAGCTTCATGTGGGCCTCCATGAAGAATCCGTCCGCATTCAGCGGCACCTTCAGCTGCTGCGAGAGACGGTGGTTGTCCTCTGCGGGAATGGTCGCAGCGGCAAGCGAGACGAGATCCGCCTGAAGCCTGAGCCTGCGCCCGAGCGTCGGCTCGGTCACCAGCACCTCCAGGGGCCCGCCGCCTTCTCCGGCCGTCACCACGGGCTTGTCCGCCTCATGGTAGCGGATGAACACCACCCCTTTGTCCGCCGCCTCGCGATAGGCGTTTTCCATCAAACCGTAGGTCCGCATGTCCCGATACAGGACGGTGATCTTCATGGCCGGATTCAAGGCCTTCAGGCCGAGGGCGTTTTTCACGGCCTGACCGCAGCAGACCCGGCTGCAATAGGGGTGCTCGGCATCCCGCGATCCCACGCACTGGATCATCACCAGAGACCGGCAGTCCTTGATCCGCGCGGTTCCGTCCGCAATCTCCCCCTCGAGTTCGAGGTGGGTCAGGACCCGGTCGTTCCGGCCGTAGAAATATTCATCGGGGCGGAACTCTTTGCCGCCGGTCGCCACCACTGTCGCGCCGTGCGGGATATCCACCGGCGTCCGCCGTTTCCCGGTCTCGATGGTGGTTAGGAAATTGCCGACATACCCGGAAAAATGCCGGATCTCGGCCTCCTTGTGCACCTGGATCAGCAGGTGCCGGTAGACCCGCTCCGTCAGCGTCTTCAGGGCCGCCTGGACGTCCTCGCCCTCCAACGTGCGGCGGAGCCTTCGCGCCATCCCCCCGAGCGCCGGCCCCTTCTCGACCAGATGGACCTTGACACCCTGATCGGCGAGCGAAAGCGCCGCGGACATCCCCGCGATCCCGGCCCCGATCACCAGCGCGGAGCGCAGAACGGGATAGGTCGGCTGCGTCAGGGGCGAGAGGAGCCTGGCCTTCATGACCGCCATCCGAACCAGGTCCCGCGCCTTCTGCGTCGCCGGCCCTTTTTCTCCCATGTGAACCCAGGCGCAGTGCTCCCGGATATTGGCCATCTCGAAAAGGAACGGGTTCAGTCCCGCCTGTTTGAGGGCGTCCTGAAAAACCGGTTCATGGGTCCGGGGGGTGCAGGCCGCCACCACCACCCGGTTCAGGGACTTCTTCTGGATCACCTCGACCATCCGCTTGATCGAATCGATGGAGCAGCTGAAGGTCTCCTCCTGGGCGTGCACGACCCCGTCGAGCCCCCTGGCATAGTCCACCACCTTCGGGACATCCACCCCCTTGATGATGTTGGTTCCGCAGTGGCAGACGAAGACCCCCACCCGGGGCGGCTCGCCCAGAGAATCCCGCTCCGGCGGATAGCTCTTCTCTTCGACGAGCGTCCCCCGGACACGGCTGAGATCACGGGTCGCCAAGGCCGCCGCGCCGCTCGCCATGGTGACCGAGTCGGGGATGTCCATCGGGCCGCAGAAGACCCCGCAGGCATAGACCCCGGGGCGTCCGGTCTCCATCGGGCGCAGGGAGGCCGAAGAAGGGCAGAACCCCTCCTCGCTGAGCGGGATTCCGAAGCTGCCGGCCAGTTCAGCGTGGCTTGACGGGGAGGTGAGCCCGACGGAGAGGACCACCATGTCGAAGCTCTCTTCGCGCACCGCCTCGCCGCCCACTCGATACCGCAGGGTCAGGGCATGCGTTTCGGGGTCCTCGCCCACGATCACGGGCTTCGCCCACTCGAACCGAACCCCGTCGAGCCCTTTGGCCCGCTCGTAGTAGCGTTCGAAGCCTTTGCCGAACGCCCGCACGTCGTTGTGGAAGACAACCGCCTCGAGCCCGGGGATGTGCTCCTTCGAAAGGATCACCTGCTTCATGGCATACATGCAGCAGACCGACGAGCAGTAGCCTTTCCCGATCGAGACGTCCCGCGAGCCCACGCACTGGATCCAGGCGATCCGGGCCGGCGCGGTGCCGTCCGACGGCCGCCTGAGAACGCCCGCGTTCGGCCCGCTGGCGCTCAAGAGGCGCTCGTACTCGAGGCCGGTGAACACGTTTCTGAAGCGGTCATAACCGTAGAGGCTCTGCCCGGACGGGTCGAAGGGTTCGTAGCCCGGCGCGAGGATGATCCCGCCGACGCGGATGGTGTGGCGCTGCGCCTGCTGGTGGAAGTCGATCGCCCGGTTCCTGCATGTGGGGACGCAGATCTGGCATTCCCTGCGATTCAGAAAAAGGCAGTGGGCCGGGTCCACCACGCTCGCCGCCGGCACGGCCTGCGGAAAAGGCAGGTGGATGCACTTGACCGTCGCCAACCCGGCATTGTACTCATCCTGGATGTTGACAGGGCAATACTCGGCGCAAACCCCGCAGCCGGTGCATTTTTCGAGATCCACGAACCGGGGGGCGGCCAGCAGATGCACGGAGAAATTCCCCGCCTCCCCATCGACCGCCTGCACTTCCGTTTCGGTGAGGATGGTGATGTTCGGGTTCGATGCGCATTCCAGAAACTTCGGCGACAGGATGCACATGGAGCAGTCGTTGGTCGGGAAGGTCTTGTCGAGCTGGGACATCCTGCCCCCGATGGAGGGACCTTTCTCCACCAGGTAGACCCTGAAGCCCGCATTGGCGGAATCCAGCGCCGCCTGTATGCCGCTCACCCCGGCGCCGACCACCATGACGGCGCCGATCGCCTCCCGGCCCGTTGCCGGTGTTATGGGACCCAGATCATGTCCTGACATTCGTTTATCCCCACTGGCCTATTGAGGCGTCCTTTCCCTGCAATCTACAGGGCCATGGCGACGATCTCCGAGATATCCATGACTTCGAGCCGGTCTTCCAACCCGCCCGTCACGACGCTGTCCTTGAAATTGAGGATGCAGTAAGGGCAGGCCGTCACAAGGACATCGGCCCCCTGTTCGATCGCCTGGGCCACCAGGATATCGGAAAAACGCTCCCCTTTCGGGGTCTCCATCCAGATTCGTCCACCGCCGCCCCCGCAGCAGAGGCTGTTCTCGCGGCTGTTCAGCTCATCCGTCCACTCGAGTCCGGGGATGGCCGCAAGGACCGCCCGCGGCGCATCGTAGATCCCGTTGTGCCTCCCGAGGTAGCAGGGGTCATGGTAAACGGCCTTTTTACGCAGCTCGCCTCCGAAGCGGATCCGGCCCTCCGAAATCAGCCGTGCGAGGACCTCGGTCACGTGCAGGACCTGCACCTCCCCGCCAAGCTTGGGATAGTCCTGTTTGAAGGTCGTGAAGCAATGGGGCGATGTCGCGATGATGGTCTTCACGCCCGACTCGTGGAAGAGCGCGATGTTCTTCTCCGCAAGGGTTTCGAAAAGCTCATGGTTTCCGGCCTTGCGCACGCTTTCGCCGCAGCAGCTCTCCCGGTTCCCGAGGATGCCGAACGACACCCCGGCCTGCTGCAGGAGCCGGCTCGTCGCCCTGGCCACCCCCCACAGGCGGGTGTCGTAGGCCGGTGCGCAGCAGGGCGCATACACGGCCTCGTGCTCCGCCTTGAACATCTCGACCCCGGTGCCCTCCGCCCACTTGGACCGGTCTTCGCGCTTCCCGCCCCAAGGATTCCCCTCGCCGCCGAGGCCCCCCATGGCGCTCCGGAGGCTGGCCGGCGCCATGCGGTATTCGAAATCGAGCAGGATTTTCCGCACCGCGCCGAGGACATCGGTGATCGCCACACCCCGCGGGCAACGGCTCACACACAGGTTGCAAGTCGTGCACCGCCACCACGCCTCGTATTCGAGGTCGACCAGCCCAAAGCGCGATTCGCAGATCATCCGGTGCGGCAGGAAGGTCCGCACCAGGTTCCAGGGACAGCTCGCCGAACACAAACCGCATTGAAAACACAGTTTGAAGGCCTCGCCCCCGGCCTCCTGGATCATATCGATGGCTTCTTCCAGAGGTTCGACGATCTCCATCCCGGACTCCTGTCGCGAATGTAAGCGTATATCCGTCGTTGTGACATCGAACAGCCGAAGCACTCCGGGAAGGGACTGACTCCTGCACCCGGAATGGTTATTCGCAAACAGCTGTTGGTTTCAGAGAAATAGAGGGAAAAAAGTGGCTTCAGTGACGCGTTTCGGTTGGTCCGCACCGGGCGCCCGCGGCCTCGACGGACCGCGATCGGGTCGCGCTGCGGGCTCAGTGCATATAGCGGCCCCCATCCACGACCAATGTCTGGCCGGTGATGAAATCACTCTCCGCGGAAGCCAGGAAGAGGGCTGCCCCGGTGATATCCTCGGGCGTGCCCAACCGTTTGAGCGGCGTCTTGGTGGTGTCGTAGCGGGTCACATCCGCCAGGGAACGGCTGGCCTCCGTATCCGTGAATCCAGGGGCGACGGCGTTGATGCAGATATTGTACGGCCCGAGCTCGATCGCCAGAGCGCGGGTCAATGCCAGTATACCACCCTTCGACGAGACGTAGTGGACAAACCCGTGGGACCCCGTAAAGGCCGTTTCGGAGCAGAGATTGACAATCTTCCCGGATTGTTGCGCCTTCATGACGGGGAAAACCGCCCGGACGGCCAGGAAGGCCCCCTTGACGTTGACCCCCATCACGCGGTCCCACTCGCCGAGGTCGATCTCGTCAAAGGGCTTGCGCACCAGTCCGTCGTAGATCGCGGCGTTGTTGATCAGGATGTCGATCCGCCCGAACGCCGCGACCGTGGCCTCCGCCATGGCCTTCGTGTCCGCCTCGCTCGTCACGTCCCCCGCAAAGGACCGGGCCTCGCCGCCCAGCTCTTCGATCAACCGGACGGTCTCCTGCATATCCTCGCGGTCCTTGTCTCTCAGCACAATATTCATGACCATGATCCGCGCGCCTTCCTGCGCCAGCCGCAGCGCAAACGCCCTTCCCAACCCCCGGGCCCCGCCGGTCACCACAGCCACCCTGTCCTTCAAACGCATGGCCACGCTCCTCATTGCTGCATCCGTTGCATGCCGGCAGGGAAGGCCGTTCGCCTTGCCGCCGAACCAGTTGGAAAACGCAAGCTTTTCTATCCCCGAATCGAAGACCTGGCCGGCATCGAATCGATCCCCGGCACGCAACCGGACCCGCCTCACCCGGCCCCTTCGGACAAAGAATGCCGAAAATGCCTCATTCCGTCCCTGTTTCCCCGGCACGAAGGGAGGGTTTCTTCTCCTTCGTGCCGGGTTGAATACAGGCCGGAGGGGGAAGACCGACCCGATCAGTAAGTCGGCTTGCGGAGCCCGTGCTCATCCGCGATCACGTTGTAGCAGGCGTAACTCGAACCGCGCCCGATCCCTGCGCCCCCGGGAACGCCCGAGGAGCACATGTACAGGTTCTTCACGAACGTCTTGTAACCGCCCGGCAGACCCCTGAAGCGCCCGCTCTGGCTGCCGCCCTGGTTGCCTTCGCACCAGCCGCCCTCACGCATATCGAGGTGCGTGTCCTGGATGTCGATCGGCGTAGCCACGCGCTCCCCGATGAAGTTGTCCTTGGTCATATTGGGGGCGTATTTCTGCCATTGTTCGATCATCGCATCCATGAACTCGTCGTGGAGCTGGCGCCATTCCTTCCGCGAGAAGAGGCGGGCGGGGGCGGTGAACTCCTCCACGTGGATGCTGTGCTTTCCCTCCGGCGCGCGCGTCGGGTCCCAGATGCTGTCCGGCGCCGTCAGGCAGAAGATCTTGGACGGCATACCCAGGAGGAAAATCTCGTGCATGTACTTGTCTTCCATAAACCCGAGGTCCTTCGGGGCCCAGTAGGTCCGCGGCGTGATGTTCACATCCGGGTTGTCCTTCGCGGCCTTGTACTGCGGCAGTTCGTGCACCCCCACGGGTCCCCAGAACAGCTGGGCGCGGTCGAAGAAGTAGGTGTCGACCTTGCGCTTCTGATACGTGTTGAGTTTGTCCTCGCCGATGAGGCGCAGGAAGAGCTGCGGGCTGGCATTGTCCGAGACCACCATCTGCTTGGCCTCGATCTCCGTCCCGTCCAAGAGCTTGATCCCCTTGGCCTTGCCATCCTCGATGAGGACCTTGGCCACCTCGGAATTGATGTGGTACTCGACCCCCATCTTCTTGCCGGCCGAAACCAGCGCATCGGTGATGGACTGGGTGCCGCCCTTGGCGATGGCCGCCGTCTCCCAGCCGAGCACGAGGTGCAGCGTGGCGTAGAGGAAGGCCAGACCCGGCACGTCGTCCGGATAGATGCCGCAGGAGGTCAGGAAGCCCCGCAGGGTGAGGATCCGCAGCTCAGGGCTCTCGAAGAAGTAGTGGGCGACCTCTTTCGCCGTCATGAACTGCATGGAGGGGTCGAGCCCGCTCTTCGGGTTGGACATCAGCTCCTCCACCGGGTCCGGCACTCCCCAGGGGGTCGGCACGGAGTAGCGCTGCCGATGGAAGGCCGGACGGACGTAATCCCGGTACTTCGCCGTGACATCCAGATAGGCCTCCGCGTCCGCCTTGGAAAACCGCTTGATCTGCTCATAGGTCTTCTTGAAGTTTTCTTCGCTGAACTTCGTCTCGCCGGTTTCCGGGTTCACGACCGGGAACGCGGCGTAGCTGACATAGGAAGTGCCGTCATCGAAGATGATGGCCTCGTTGGTATCCGGAAAGACGTACTCCAGCCCCTCCGCCCGGAGGTTGAATTCCTTGTAGGCGGGATGGCCGTAGTAGCGCGTGAAATGCGCACAGAAGTTCCCGCGGAACCCGGGCGCCGGGGAGTCGTCGAACGACACCGCGCCGCCGCCGAGGTGGTCCAGCCGCTCGAAAACCCCGACCTTCAGACCGGCCTTGGCCAGATAGGGGGCAATGGTCGTCCCGTGATGTCCACCGCCAATAACCACTGCATCGTAAGATTTATCCGCCATTTCAACTACCTCCTGTTCCTATTGATGATGATTGAAACCGTTTCCGCTATCACCCGGTTTTGAAAACCTTATTGCAGAGATTTGAAGACGGCCGCCAGTTTGCCCGCCACCTCATCCGGGGTCGCCCCCTCCAGAAACTGGCAGTCTCTTCGCATATCCGGCGGAGAAGACAGTTCGACAATGGACATCTTCTTCAGGGCATCCGGGGCCGTCCCCAGGTCCTGAGCGCCCCAGGACGGGATGGAACCCGCGCCCTTGAGCATCTTCAGCATCCGCGTCCTCGAGATGTACCGGAGCTCGCCCACCTCGTTGCTGACGGTGACGAGTGCCGGCAGGGCGGCCTTCACCCGTTCGTAGCCCTCGGGCGTGCTCTTCTTGACCACCACGCTGCCGTCTTCGACGCTGATCTCACGGGCGAGGCTGACGCTCGGAATCCCCAGGATCTCCCCCAGCAGCAGGCCCACCTGCCCCGAATCCCAATCCCCGGCCTGCCGACCGGTCAGGATCAGGTCGTAGTCCCCGATCTTCCGGATCGCATCGGCCAGGGCCTGGGCCACGGAATAACTGTCGAGCTTGTCGAAGGCGTCGTCCTGGAGCAGGATCAGTTCGTCGGCGCCGGCCGCCAGGGCCTTCCGGAGCACCGTGTCCGACACCTTCTTCCCGAGGCTCAGGACGGTGATGGTCCCGCCCAGGTCCTCCGTGATCCGCAGGGCCGCCTCCAGCGCATTCTCGTCGAACGGGCTGATCACCTGGGGCGCATCGACGATCACTTCCTTGTTCGCCGCATCCACCCGCACATCCGACAGGGGCGCTTCGGGATCGGGTATTTGCTTCGCGCAGACGATGATTCGCATCTCTTTCATCACAGTTCCTCCAATTTCTCGACCAGCGCAGGAATGATCTTTTCGAAATCCTCGACCACGCCGTAGTCGGCCACCTTGAACATGTTGCAGCCGGCATCCGTGTTGATCGCGATGATCTTCTTCGAGTGCACCATGCCGACCAGGTGCTGGATCGCCCCCGAGATGCCCACCGCCACGTAGATGTCCGGAGAGATCATCGTCCCGGTCAGACCCACCTGGTGATCCGAGGAGATCCACCCCTTGTCCACCGCCACCCGGCTGCACCCGATCATCACGTTGCCGAAGGACTTGCTCAGGGCCTTGCGCAGATCCTCGAGGGCCTCGAACCCGTCCTCTTCGCCCAGGCCCGCGCCCCCGGCCACGACCACGTCCGCCTTGTCGAGGGCGACGACCTCCTCCTTGACCACCTCGAGGGAGGCGACCCTGGCCATGGAGGCGTCGAGCTCCACCGCGATCTCGACGATCTCGCCTTTGGCCTCGCCCGCCGCGGCCGGTTCGAACACCTTTCCCCGCACCGTCGCCATCTGCGGCTCGCCGGGGCACTTGAAGACCGATATGGCATTTCCGCCCGAGACCGGCTTGGTCCGCAACAGCAGCCCGTCCTGCGGGTCGACGGCCAGGTCGATGCAGTCCGTCGTCAGCCGCGCTCCCAGGCGGCAGGCGAGCCGCGGCCCGAGCTCCATCCCCTTGTAGGAGTGGCTCATCAGAAAGACCCCGGGCTTGACCTGTGCGCAGACCTGCTCCAGGGCCTTCAGCCAGAACTCCGGCTGGAAGCCTTTCAGCAGCGGGTGCGCCACGCTGTACACCTTCGCCGGGCCGTAGGAGGCCGCTTCAGCAGCGCCGCCCCCAGGCGCATCCCCCAGGATGAGGACGCAGAGATCGCCGCCCCGTTCCTTGGCCAGCCGCCGGCCGACCCCCACCAGTTCCAGGGTCCGTGTGTCCAGTGAACCCTCTTTCATGTCTCCCAGAATCAGGACATCATCCATGTGGATCCTCCTCTTGCAAAAAGGTTCGGCTTATCTCAGGCGCCGGGCGCTTCGGCATCGACCCCTTCCAATGCCTGCAGCACAAGTTCGTTCAGGTCCATGACCTGGAGCGTCTCGTTCAGCCCCGCCGCCTTGCGGGCATCTTCCAGCATGATCCGGCACAGCGGACACGCCGTCACCAGGATCTTCGCCCCGGTGGCCTCGGCCTCCCTGATCCGGATCTCGCTCATCTTGACCTCCCCGGTCAGATCCTGCCACATCCGTCCGCCGCCGCCGCCGCAGCAAAGACTGTCTTCGCGGTGGTGCGCCATCTCCACCAGGCTGAGCCCGGGAATCGCCCGGATCACCTCGCGCGGTTCATCGAAGATGCGGTTGTATCGGCCCAGATAGCAGGGGTCGTGGTAGGTGACCGTCGTCTTCGGCTGCTCCCGGAACCGGAGTTGTCCCTGCTCCAGCATCTCGCGCAGCAGGAGGGTATAGTGCCGGGCCCTGAAGGGGGCGTCGGGGTAATCGTTGCGGAAGGTGTGAAAACAGTGGGGCGAAGAGGTTACGACCTCCGTGATGCCGTAGCGGTCGAAGAGTTCGAGGCACTTTTCCTGCTGCTCCTGGAAAAGTCCCAACTCGCCCACGCGCCGGGCGATGTCCCCGCAGCATGGCTCCTTCTTGCCCAGAATGCCGAAGGAGGCCCCCGTCGTCTGGAGGATCTTCGTCAACGAACGGGCGATCCCCCGGGCCGTGTCGTCAAAGGAGGTGGTGCACCCCACGAAGTAGCACAGGTCCGCCTCCACCCCTCTTTTCGTGAGATCAGGCGGGTTGAGGTCCTTCGCCCAGGCGTCGCGCTGGCCCTTGGAAGACTCCCACGGGTTGTCGTACTTCGCCAGCTTCTCGAGGGTCTGGTTCAGGAGCTTCGGCACCTGCGTGCCCTCCTCCACGGCGAGCACCCGCTTTCTCGTCACCGCCTCGAAAGAGGCCCCGTAGATCGGACAGACCTCCAGGCAGGCGCGGCAGGTGGTGCAGTACCAGAAGTTCTGATCGACATCGCTTTTCTCCGCGCGGCTCAGGAAGCGGACATCCCCGAAGGAGGAGTGGGTCTGCCACAGGGAGCGCCGCATGGCTTGGATGAAATCGCGGGGGGCGAAAGGTTCCTTGGCGCCCGCGGAGGGGCAGACCGCGACGCACCGGCCGCAGCGCATGCAGGCGTCGAAGAAGACCGTGTCCCCGAGATCGAACTGGCCGGCCTCCTCGATATCCAGGGCGGCCGGTTCCTTGATCCCTTCGAAGTAGACGGCCGCCGGTGCGCCGAGGACGTGGAAGAGCTTCGTGAAGGGGATCACCGCGATGAGGGAGAGGCTCAGGAGCGTATGGCCCCACCAGACCGCCGGATAGGCGGCTTCGGAGGCCGAAGCCGAAAAGAGCGCCCCGGCCCACCCGCCCGCGAAGGACCATCCCCCCCAGGCCGGCTGCTCGTAGGAGAGGCGCAGCCCCTCCAGCAGAAATCCGGAAAGACCCACCACCAGGAGCCACAAGGGCACGATGGCATCCTCCAGCCGCCGTTCGAGCCGCGGAACCCGCTGGACATAGCGGCGGACGAGCGCCCAGAGGAGCCCGGCCAGCAGCATGAGGCCCGCGATCTCCATCGCCACCGAAAAAATCAGATAGGTCGTACCCGTCAGAAAGGCTACGATGTAATGATGCACGGCGAGCACCGTGGTGCCGATGAAAAGGGAGAGAAAGCCCCAGAAGATCAGGAGATGCATGAGGCCGGCGGCCGGCTCCCCATGCAGGATGCGCCGCCCCAGGAAGCTGTCCAGGACCATCCGCTCGAGCGCCTCTTTGGAGAAGGGGACCTTCAGCGACCCGGCGTTCTTCTTCCAGACGAGCACATGGGCTGCCATCCCTGCCAGGAAAAGGGCCGTTGCCAGGGCCGCCAGGAGGTAAAACAGCCAGACCAGGTCGATCTGCCAGAACATCATCCGCTGCGGTGTCATGAAGCCCTCTCCTCTCTTGGGGTTGCCGCACAAAAGCGCCTGTTTGAGAAAATATTCCTTGTTTTTCTATTGACTTGTCAAAGCAATTGTTTTTATAGTGTTATAAGTTTTTCTTATATTCAAAAAGAACTTTTTATAGAAATTTGGGGGGTTGATGCGCGTCAATCTGAACCAGCTCCGGGCCTTTTTCCTTGCCACCCGTGAAAAGAGCATCACCAAGGCGGCCGAGGCCCTTTACGTGAGCCAGCCGGCGGTGACGATGCAGATCAAGGCCCTCGAAGAAGACCTGGACATGAAGCTCTTCACCCGATACGGCAAGGCGCTCGAACTGACCGAGACCGGACGGGTCCTTTTCGGCTACGCCGAGCGCATCTTCGAGATCGTGGAGGAAATGGAGTATGTCATCAAGGGCCGCGCCGAACTCTCTCAGGGATCGCTCGTCATCGGCACGACCCGGAGTTTTGCCAGGCACCTCATGCCCCAGATCCTGTCCCGTTTCCAGGAACGGCATCCAGGCATCAAGGTCTACCTGAAGGAAGCCAGCTCCACCAGCATTGCGGAGGGCGTCATCGCGCACGAATTTAACGTCGGGATCATCGCCCGAATCCCGTTCCGGAGCAGGCTGAGCGTCGTGCCCTATTCCAAGGAGGAATTCTGCCTGGTGGCCCCCACCACTCATCGCTTCGCCAGGATGCAGACGGTGCAGATGAGCGACCTCGCCACGGAGCCCATCATCATCCGCGAGGAAGGTTCGGGCTCGCGCTACGCCATCCTTTCGTTCCTCGACGCCTACGGCATCAAACCGTCGGTGCTGCTCGAGGCGGAAAGCCTCGAGTTCATCAAACAGTATGTCATTCAGGGACGGGGGGTCACCATCATGTACAAGCCCGACATCCGCCTGGAAACCCAGTTGGGGCTCCTCAAGCCCATCAATCTGGCCGAGGGTCCCATCCACGTCCAGACGGACATGATCTTCGCCAAGGGAATCGAGCTCAATCCAGCCACCAAGGCCTTTCTCAGCTTGTTTGAGGGATGAGAATCATATAAGATGCAAAGGGTTTCAGCCGGCCGATGCGCTCCGGGCCCTACCGGGCTGGCCGCCCACACTACTGCAAGGAGAAAACCACCGATGACGATCCTCTTCAGCCAATACTGGGATGTAAACCCCGGCGAATATGATGAATACTCGAAATTCATCTCGGAAACCTTCAACCCCGGCCTCGAAAAGCTCGGGATCCGGATGCTCGGCGGCTTTTATGTGGCCGTCGGCGCAGGACCCCGGATCGTCGCGGCCGCCGCCGTAGAAAACGACGCCGGGCTTCTCGCCGCCTTCTCGTCGCGGGAATACCGGATCATGGCGACGCAGCTGCAGCGCTACGTTTACAACTACGGAAACCGGGTCTGGATCCCTACGGGGATGTTCCGCAACCAGACCTTCAACATCCAGACGGGTGCCTGGAAATTCAATCAGTACTATGACATCGTCCCGGGGCAGGAAGAGGCGCACAACCGCTTCGTGTCGGAAGAGGCCATCCCCATGATGAAGGACATGGGGGTGCCCGTCACCCACGGCTGGCGGCTCGCCATCGGCTCCGGCCCCCGGATCCTGGCGGAATGCACGGCCCGGAGCCTGGCCGACATCGCCAAGGCCATCGATTCGGCCCAATACCGCAGACTTTCCCGAACCCTCAAGAAGCAATACGCCGTCAACTTCAGCAGCCGGATCCTGGCGCCCACGGGCCGGGTGGAAGTCCCCTATCTGATTGCGGAAATGATGAAAGGATTTTGAGGTTCGAACGGCATGGGGGTCCAAGGAGATTTCCATCCGGAAATGGTCTTTTTGGCCAATCCCGGCGTCAATCTGCACATTTGATTTCCTTGATATTGGCCAAACCGGGACCCGCCGCGAAGCGGTGGGACTGAGCACGCGCAGCGTGTGAAGAAACCGGGACCCGCACCGCAGCGGTGGGACTGAGCACCCGAAGGGTGTGAAGAAAAATCCTCATTTCCGGATTGGAAATCGGGTTCTACCGGGAAATCATTTCCGGATGGAACGGAGGATCTCCCTGGACCCTTGAAAAGATTCGGGTAGGATCTGAAGCTTCCGGTCGTTCGGGCTTCAAGATGCCGAGGCGCGCTTCACGACCCGGCACCTCACGGACTTGAGGTTCGGGAACCCCGAGACAGGATCGGCATCCTCGTTGGACGTCAAGCGGTTGGCGTTGCTCGTCTCCCACCCCTGGGCCAAATGCACCACCCCCGGGCGGATGGCGCCGGTGATCATCGCCGGGACCACAATGACGTCTGTCTCCGTGCGTACCTCCACCGGTTCGCCGTCCCGGACCCCCAGCAGACCGGCCGTCTCGGGATGGATCTCCAGAAACGGATCGGGCACTGTTTTCCGAAGCCTGGGGATATACCGGAACTGCCAGTGCGTATACGGCAGGAGATTGCCCCCCGTCGCCAGCATCAAGGGGAAGGGATCGTTCTGATCCGCTTCCGCCGCCCGCATTCGTTCAGCCTCGAGAGAAGGAACAGGAGAAGGATCGAACCCGGCCTCCTCGAGACGCTTCGGATAGATCTCCACCTTGCCGGAAGGCGTGCCGAACCCCTCCCGTTCATACCGCCGGTAAATCCTCCGGTCATAGGCGTAGATGCCCCCGGCGGCCGAGATCTCCGCATAGGTCTTTCCCATGGGGCTCAACAGGTCATCGATCCCCTCGATGCAGCTTTTCCACGGAAAGTATTCCCGGTAACCCATGGCGTGGGCCAGCTTCACCCAGATCATCTGGTCGGGGAGGCCGTAGAGGGGCTCCACCACGGCCTGCCTCAGGGTCACACACGGCAGGTTCAGGTAGACGTTGCTCCGATGTTCGTCCCGCTCGAGAAACGTGCAGGCCGGGAGCACCACATCCGCCAGGCGGCTGTCGGGGGCGTCCACCACATCGACCACCATCAGGAATTCAAGCTTTTCGAAGGCCTCCCGGGTGCGGCGGCTGTCGGGCCACTGAAGGGTCGGGTTACCGCCGGTCACCGTCAACCCCTTGATGGGGTAGGGCTCTTCGTCCAGAATGGCGCGGGGCAGGGAGAGGGCGTGGGCTTCTCCGCGGGCGCGGCAGAAGATCGGGAAGCGCCGGGCGCCGATCGCCGGAGCTTCGGGCGGCGGCAGGGGCGAGGTGATGTCCTTGATCGGCGGCCTCGGAGTGAAAAGCTCCCCCCCCGGAACATCGAGGTTCCCGGTGACGGCCTTGAGGACCGCCAGGAGCCGCGTCTTGGCAACGCCCGAAGGATGATGCTCCAGGCCGTTCCCGGTGAAGACGCACGCGGGCCTCGTCCGGGCGTATTCGCGCGCGAACTCCCTCACCGCCTCGGGGTCGATGCCGGTCAGCGCCGCCCCCGCCTCCGGCGCGTAGCGCGGCTTCGAAACCTCCGCCTGCAGCCTCTCGAACCCTGACACCCACTCGCCGGTGAAGCCCCGATCCCACAATCCCTCGCGCAGGATCACGTGCAGCAGCCCGGCGATCAGGACTGCATCCGTTCCGGGGCGGATCTTCAAGTGCAGGTCGGCCCTGGCCGCCGTCTCGGTCGTGCGCGGGTCGACGACCACCAGGCGGGCGCCCGACTTCCCGAGCCGCCGGATCACCTTTGGGGGGACCGGCTCGTGGGAGACCAGCGGATTGGCCCCCCACAAGACCACCAGCCGGGCGTTGGCGATGTCCGGCTTCGTCAGGCCGCCAAGCGTCAGGATCTCCCCGAAGGTGCGGGCGGCGTTGCAGATGGCCCCGACGCTCATGAAATTCGGTGTGCCGTAGACATTGGCGAACCGTTTCATGTAGTAGCGGATTTCCTGATGCCCGACCCCCTCGCCGTAGTAGATGCCGAGCGCCTGGGGGCCCCATCGCTCCTTCAGCCGCTGCAGCCGCTCCGCGGCATGGCCCAGCGCCTCATCCCACGAGGCGGAAAGGAGCCGCCCGCCCCTGCGGATCAAAGGCGTCTTCAACCGGTTGGCCGCATAGAACAGATCAAGGGCGGATTTCCCCTTGACGCACATCCAGCCTTTGTTGAACGGGTGGGCAGGGTTGCCGCGGATGTGAACCGGCTTTCCGTTTTCGACGCTCACCAGGATGCCGCAGCCATGGTCGCACATCCTGCAAAGGGTGGGGACCTCCAAATTCTCCTGCATCTTCCCTCCGATCGGCCGCAGGCTTCAGGCGGCAAGAAGGTTCAGCGATTCAGGACCGGCGCACTGGAAGGCGCGAAAGGAACGTTCACGGGCGCCTCCTCCAGCCTGGACATTCACGCCCCGAAAACCGGGGCTGCCCGGGTCACGCTGTCTGCCTGATTTCAACCTTCAGCCGCCCGAAAGGTCAAGCGGAAAATCGCGGAGAGGATCAGGTTTTCGCGGCCGCTACTGCATCAACTCCTCGCGCAGCTTGTACTTGAGGATCTTGCCGCTGGCGCTGATGGGCAGGGAATCGACGAACAGGACGCGCTTGGGCACCTTGTAGCCCGCTATCTCTTTCCGGCAGAAGGAACGGAGGTCCTCCTCGCAGACCTCGGCGCCGTCCTTGCGCACGACGATCGCCGTGACGACCTGGCCCCATCGGTCGTCGGGCATCCCCACGATCGCGGCCTGAGCGACCGTCGGATGCTTGTAGAGGACATTTTCCACCTCGGCCGGATAAACGTTCTCGCCGCCGGTGATGATCATGTCCTTCTTCCGGTCCACCACATAGATGAAGCCTTTCTCGTCCATCCGGCACAGATCCAGGGGATAATACCAGCCGTCGCGAAAATCCTTCCGGGTCTCCGCCGGCTTGTTCCAGTACCCGAGGGTCGTCCCGAGCCCGCGCACCTTGATCTCGCCCACTACGCCGGGGGGCACCGGCCGGTCGTTCTCGTCCACGACGACGCTTTGCATATCCGCAAAGGATCGGCCGCACGACGAAAGGATCTCGGTGTCGCCGTCCGCCAGGGCCTGCGCGATCTCCTCCGTGCGCAGGATGGTCGCCTGGCCCACGGTCTCCGTCGTGCCGAACAGATGCAGGAACACGTTTCCGAAGCGCTCGATCGCGCGCTGGAAGACCACCGGCGTGACCGGCGCCCCGGCGAAGAACATCTTCTGGATGCTCGACAGGTCATACTTCCCTGCATCGGGGTGCTCCACCAGGAAGAGGAGCATCGGAGTGGCCAGCATGCCGCTCGTGACCCTGTACCGCTCGACGAGCTGCATGAACATCTCCGCGTCCCACTGGGGCATGATGATCGACGGGGTGCCGCTGTACATCCCGTTCATCAGCACCACCTCGCCGGTGGCATGAAAGAGGGGCGACGGGATGATGTTCACGTCATCGGGATTCATTTTGAGTTCCAGCGTCAGACTGCGGCCGGCATGATAATAGTTTCGATGGGTCGCCATGCAGCCCTTCGGGGCGCCGGTGGTGCCGCTCGTGTACATCAGGGCCGCCAGGTCGTCCTCGGAGATCTCGGTCGCGGGCTCTTCGGGCGAGGACATCGCGATCAGGCTCTCGTAATGGAACCAGCCCGGCGGGGTCTTTTCCACCGGACCGATGAAGATGAAGTGTTTCACGAAATCGAGATCTCTCCTGATCTCTTCCACATGCCCCAGATATTCCTCATTCACCATGAGGACCGTGGCGCCCGAGTCCATCAGGATGGTGAGGATCTCCTGGGGTGCGAGCCTGAAATTGAGCATCACCAGCACGAGGCCGGCGTTGGGGATGCTGAAGTAGCTTTCGGCGTTTTCGATGCTGTTCTTGCTCAGAATCGCCACCCGGTCCCCCTTCCTGAGTCCCATGTCGAGCAGCGCGTTTCCCATCCTGCGGGTCCTGTCCGCAAACTGCCCGAAGGTGTAGCGCCGATCGCCGAGAATCAAGGCCGGTCTGTCAGGATTGTATTCCAGATTCCGAGCCACCACCATCCTGAGCGTCCCTATCGTGTTCATCACTGTCTCCCCCCTCGTCATGTTGTTGTGTCGGCCGGGCCTTCCGTATCGCCTCCGCGAAGGCGTTTCCACCGGCGCAGGGAGCGGTCGCTTCGCACCGTCCCGGTGTCGGCCGCCTGCTTCGAGCCGGCTCGACGCCCGGGCGGGATCGTTCACCCGTCCAGGCGCAGCCCATTGCCGTACCGTAAAAAGCAAGGGCCGTGCCAGGGGCGTAAAAACACTCAACAAGCTGTCATTCTTTCATATTTTACACAAAAGCACCGGCTGGGCGGACGTCGGGCGGAGAGGACACCGTGTGAGATTTCGTTACATCCGGGGACTCACTGGCGGGGGGGAAACATCGGGGCATAAAGAATAATATCAGAATATGAACAATTTAGGCGCAAATCTCTTCAAATTGTTACCTTCGGTTACACCTTGATCAGGCTGTAAGGAAAAGTAACACATCGAGGAAAGGTCCCTGCTTCAAGCCGGCGCATCTCGACCCGGCAGCGGCGTTTCGGCACCGGTGCACGCCGCGGCTTCACTCCACTCTTCCCCGGCGCACGAAATCGGGCAGCGCGATCGGACCTTCGGCGATGGCCGCCGGGTGCACGATCACCCGCCGGCCGGATGCCTGCCACTGCACCACGCAGGCCAAAGCCTCGATGTACGGATCTTCACCGAAGATCGCCTGATGTCCCCGGTGGAAACGGAGGCGGCCCATGCTCCCCTGCCGATCGGTGGCCTCGAGCGCCGCAATGACCCCTTCCGGCTCCAGGCTGCCGGCCCGTTCGATCGCCTCCGCGAACACGTAGACCGACTCGTAGGAGGGGGCTGGACCGTGGCCCGCCTCGATCGGGGCCCCGTAGGCGGCCTCGAAGGCCTCGTAAAAGGCTGCAGCCGGCGCATAGCGGGACGAAGGCAGGTTGCCGAGTTCGAAAATGACGTTGATCACCCCCTCGAGGCGCCCTCCGAAGGCCTCCCAGGCCCCCGGCCCGATGGCGGGCGACAGGAACCCGCACAGGACGGCGGGCGGCTTCAGGGTATGCCATTGCTCGATCAGGTTCCCGCATGCGGGGGCGTCAAAGATCGTCAGGATGACGTGGGCCCCGTCTGCACGTGCCTTGTTCAGGAACCGGCTGAAATCCACCGTTTCGCCGCTGAGGTTCTCCTGCCCCGTCACCTTCCAGTCCGAGCGGTCGAGATACACCTTGAGGAGCAGCGAGATCGTCGAACGCGCCCAGGCCACATCCTGATTCAAGATCAGTATCTTGTCGAATGCGAACTCCCTCCGCATCATCTGCAACGCCTCGATCAGGCGCGCGGCCAGATAACGCGTACTGAGGCTCAACCGGAAGATGCAGCGATACCGCGGGTCGGAAAGGATCTTGGCATCCACCGCCGGGGACATGGCGATGCTCACCAGGGTGGGGATCCTGTGCCGGGCCAGGAGGTCCATCGAGGCCAGCAGGACCTCGGACCGGAAGGGCCCGATGAGGATGACGTCGGGCGCCTGTTCCCGGATGAAGCGCTCGAGGCGCGCCACCGCCTCCTCCGGACGCACCCGCCCGGCGGCATCGTTCAGGTCGCAGGGCTCGAGGCGCAGCCGGCAGACCCGGCCGCCGACCCGCACCCCTCCCGCCGCATTGACCTCATCCACGGCCAGGCGCGCCGCCTTCAGGCTTTCCGCGCCCTCCAGGGTTCCGAGGGAGGTCGGCGCCCCGAGGACGATCTCCTCTGTTGCGGCGGCACAGAGCAGGGAGGGGCCGACGATCGGCGGCCGGAGGATCGTCAGAACGCCGAACAGGAGCACAGCCCCGCTCATTGGACGCAAAAGCCCCCATACCCGCTTCAAAGGAGGTCCTCCTTGATCCCGAGGCGCGCCATCTTTTCGTAAAGTCCTTTGCGGGAAATCCCCAGCACCTTGGCCGCCAAGGTCTTGTTCCCCTGGCAGCGCCGGATCGTGTCGGCGATCAGCCGGGTCTCCATGTCCTTGAGCGTCACCCCTTCCACGGGCGGCGCATCCTCCCTTCCCGCCTCGCCGGACCCGGCCTCCGCCCGCGCGCCTTCCGTCATCTTCCCCGGCAGGTCATCCCGACCGAGAACGGACTGCTTGGAGAGGATCACGGCCCGTGCGAGACAGTTCTCGAGCTCCCGTACATTTCCCGGCCAGGGATAATCCAGGAGGGCCTGCATGGCGTCCGGAGCGACGCCTTCGATCGATTTCATGTAGTGTCGCGCGTAGTGGGCGATAAAATGCTCGACCAGAATGGGGATGTCCTCGACCCTTTCCCGGAGAGGCGGCAGGTGCATCGCGATCACCTCGATGCGGTAGAGGAGGTCGCGCATGAATCGGCCGGCGGCGATCTGCGCCTCGAGATCGGCGTTGGTCGCAGCCACCAGCCGCACGTCCACCCTTCTGCTCCAGTTCGCCCCGACCGGCTCGAAGCTGCCGTCCTGCAGGAACCGGAGGAACTTGGCCTGGAGGTGAAGCGTCATGTTGCTGATCTCGTCCAGAAACAGCGTCCCTTCATGCGCCATCTCGAGGCGGCCTTTCCGGTCTGTCAGGGCCCCGGTAAAAGCACCTTTCACATAGCCGAACATCTCGGCCTCGAGGAGGGTCTCGGTCAGGGCGGCGCAGTTGATGCAAACCATCGGGCGATCCCGCCGCCGCGACTCCTCGTGCAGGCTATGGGCCAGAAGTTCCTTTCCCGTGCCCGTCTCACCGGTGATGAGCACCGCGGCATCGGTCGGCCCCACCGTGCGGACCATCTCGAAGATCTCCCGCATGGGACGGGAGACCCCGAGCATCCCGTGAAAACACTGCTCCTTTCGGACCTCTTGGCGGAGCGCCGCCAGTTCCCGGCTCATCTCCGCCTGCCGGCACGCGTTGGCCAGCACGATGGGGAGTTCTTCGTAGTTGAGCGGCTTGATCAGGTAGTCGGTCACCCCCTCCTTGAGGGCCGAGATCGCCGTTTCCACCGTGGCGTAGGCGGTCATGATGATAAAAGGCGGCACGGGGCGCACCTCCAGCATGGCCTTGTACAGGTCGAGCCCGCTCATCCCCGGCATCTTGAGATCCGAGAGCACCACATCGATTTCTGGATGGTCCTGAAAGACCGCCAGCGCCTGAGGCCCGCTCGAGGCCTCCAGCACGCGATAGCCCTTGTCGGCCAGAAAGAGCATCAACACCTTCAAGGCGTTGATGCGGTCATCTACGACTAGAATCGTCTTCTCCGTGTCCATCTGCCTCGTATCCCTACGGAACTGGTCTTTTCAGCCGGTCGAGCAAAGCAGGGTGATCCTCCCCCCGGGCGGCCTGCGTGCCGCCGCGCGAGCGAGCGCAACGCTCGACACCGAGACGGACCAAGCAGACCCTTCCCGGATGGAAAGGGTCTTCATCCCGCCGGTGATCCGTCGAGAGGAAGGCGGATCGTCGCACGGGTGCCCTCACCCGGACGGCTCTCGATTTCCAGGCTGCCGCCGTGCGCCTCCACGATCCCGAGGCTGAGCGGCAGCCCGAGGCCGGTGCCTTCCTCTTTGGTCGTAAAAAAGGGGTCGAATACGTTCGGAAGGTCTTCCGGGCCGATGCCCACGCCCTTGTCGACCACCTCGATGGCCGCAAAACGCGCGCCGCCCTCCTCCTTCACACCGGATGTAAACCGGACCTCGCCGCCCGGAGGAACGGCATCCATAGCGTTGATCGCGAGGTTCAAAAGAGCCTGCTCCATCTGATGCGCATCGAGGGGGACAGGAGGGAGCCCCTCATCCAGCCGGTTCTCGAACCGCACCCCCTTGCGGGAGGCCTGATGGATCAGCAGCGCCTGCGCCCCCAAAATGACCAGGTTCAGGTCCGTCGGCGACAGCCGGGGTGGGGCCTGCTTTGAAAAATAGAGGAACTCGGCCACCAGGCGATCCAGGCGGTCGATCTCTTCGGTCACCAGACCGGCGATCTCCTGAATCAGAGGTTCATCGGGCCTTTTTTGGCGAAGATGGACCATGGCGCCCTTCATGGCGTTCAACGGATTCCGGATCTCATGGGCGACGCCGGCCGAAAGCCGCCCCAGGGCGATCAGCTTCTCCGAACGGACCAACTCCTGCTGGATGCGGGCGAGATCCGTCAGCATCCGGTTGAAAGACCGCGTCAGATCGCCCAGTTCGTCATGGGACGAAATAGGTATCTCCTGGTTCAGATCGCCTCCCGCCGCCCGGTTGGTGGCCGCCACAAGCCGTCTGACGGGCCTCAGGAGATGATAGGACAGCGCGAACACTCCGGCAAGTGTGACCAGCACGGTCATCAGGACGAGATTCAGCACCCGGGACTGCAGGTCGTGCGACTCGCGGGCGAACTCGCGGATCGGCACCGTCACGGCCAGGGACCAGCCCATGCTGCGGACCGGCGCAAATCCCGCCACCTTTTCCTCTTCTTGAAACGTATAAGTCTGCCACCCGCTTCCGCCTGAGAGCATGCTCCGGACCATATCCCGCAGGCTGGCGTCGGGATAATCACCGATGCCGAAGGCGTAGGGGTCATAGCGCGGGTGGACCAGGGTACGGCCCTCCTGATCGATCAGGAAAGAATACCCCCCTTCCCCCACCTGTATCGCACGGATGATCTCGATGATCTTCTCGAAATCCACATCGATCACCACGACCCCGGCGTATTCGCGCCAACCGGTGAAGAAGGGCCGGGCGGCGTATACGACGTAGCCTCCATGATCCTCACTGCGCACAAGGCCGGAAAAGAAGACCTCCTCAGGCCCGAGACCGCGGGCTTCAAGGAAAAACACGTCTCCGCTCCGATCCGCCGACGGTCCTACAGGGCCCTCTCGCGACACATGAATCCGCTCGCGGCCCTGCCGGTCCAGAAAACGTATGCGATGGTAGTACGGCGTGCGCGCCAGGATGTCGGCAAAGAGCTTTTCCAGATTCTCCCGGTTGAACCCGGCTTCCGCCTCCAGCCGGAACAGCCGCGCGAGATAGAACTCGGCCAGTACCGGGGACCGCGCCAGGGTCTCCAGATCCATCCGGCCATTGTAGAACACGGCGTCGATCCTCTCGGCGGTCGCCTGCACCTGGGCCATCTGCTCCTGCCGCACCAGCCGATTCACCCGTTCGACGGAGGCCTGCACGGAGAGGTACCCCACCACGGCGATCGGGATGCACACCAGCGGGATGATGAAGAGGACCAGTTTGACAAAAATGGAAAAGCGAAACCGCAAGAGGCTTTCTCCCGGAGCTAGGGGAAAAGGGGCCGGCAAGAACCTGCAATGCCGCACCATCCTTCGGTTCCCCAAACCGCGTGGGACAACGGGTTCAAATCCTTCAAAATCGTTCGAACCTCCCCAATCTGCTCGAGATCATACTATAAAAGCGGTGGCCCCACGAAATTTTCTTGCAGCCGGCATCCAGAATCGACCCCCTTCCCATCCGCAAAAGGGCTTTTTGGCCAATCTCGGTGTCTATCTGCACGTTTGCTTGGGCGGCGACCTACCGGTCGCCTCAGCGCACATGGTTGATTTCATTGATTTTTTTCAAACCGGGACCCGCCGCGAAGCGGTGGGACTGAGCACCCGAAGGGTGTGAAGAAAAATGCTCATTTCCGGATTGGAAACGGGTTCTACGGGGAAATCATTTCCGCGATGGGCATTATTTATGAACCAAATTCAACTTTGATATTGACTTGGCAGGGCCAGACGTTTAAAGTATCCCTTAAACTAGTTGATTTGTTAATATATTTTGACAACACCATCATCGCACTTCGGGCTGGCTATTCCACGGTACCCTGACCAAACATTCCTGCAAGGGAAAGGGTTCGAACGTGGCTCACGAGCGCGTCTCACAGTCGCTGCTGCCCTATCTCGACGCCCAGAACACCTCCACAATGCGACTGGAGTTCGTCAATCCAGCCGTGCCCGAATCCTTAACCGGGGCGCCGTTTTCGGTATTCGACGATTCCCGGCCGTTCGCACGTCTTTTCGAAGCCCGCTTCATCCTGGATGAGGGTACGGAGATCAAGCGGCTCCTCCTGCTCGTGCAGCGCGACCGCTGCCTCGCAGGCGAAGACCCCGTCCGCCCTCTCAGCAACCCGGATATCGACCGCTTGTGGCTGACGACCTACGCCCATTACCGCCCTCAGGGCCGATCGGCCGGACTCACGGTCCTCGGCAGCCAGCTCGATGCCTCCCAGCGTTTCATGCCGCTCCGTCCGCTCTTTTTCTGCCAGAAGCAACGGACCTTCTTCCATCCCCCATGCCCGACCTGCGGGGCGCTGCTCGACCTGTGCCGCGATGACTCGGTCCTTCGGGGGATGGGGCTGAGCCCCTACAGCGGATCGCTCTCACGCTACCTCCATTGCCCCGCCTGCCTTCAAGAAACCGGCCGAACGGCGTTCTATGCGCCGATGACGGATCCCGCCGATCCACTCGCCTTGAAAGACGGCCGCGCACTGATCCGCGGCTTTGCTCAGCAGGCCGGCCCCGGCGGCGAAGCGGCGGCCTTTCCCTGCCGGGGCTGCCCCGACGCCTCTGAGTGCTACGGCCCCTCGGGCCTGGCCGTCACAAGAGTGGTTCCCTTTGCCTTTTTTCCGTTTTTCATGCTCGTCTTCGACGCCCCGTCCCTGAGCCTCATCGATTTTTCAGCCCTCCTTGGCGGGGCCCCGCCGGATGACCTGGAGCGGCAGGCGCGCGAACGAGGGGACTACAGAAGACTCCGGCCCTTTCAGCCTCCGGGTATTCGGCCGCTTCAGGAGGACAGGGAAGCGTTCCTTTTCCCGGATGGATCGCCCCGCCGTTTCGCAGAGGTCCTTTACCTCAAGCTGGGTCTCCTGGAGGCGTGCCTGCGCCTCCTGAGGCCGCACCTCGAAGCGTCCGGCGCATCGGGCACGGACTTTTCCTTCGACCGCCTGTGGGTCGATCTCCCGGGCAGCCCCGGACATCTTCCTCTCGGCTGGTCTTTCAACCTCCGCTCGATCGGAATGGTCAGCAGCCGCCCGCCCTTGCCTTTACCGCTGCAGGGGAGCGCCGCTACCGGGCTTCAGCTGCTCGGTCTGGTCTGGTTCCAGATCCTCCTGGCCAACCGGCGGCAAAAACCACAGGACATCTACACCGCCCTGCAGGAGGCCCTTCAGACGCCCGGCGCCGGCCCCGATGAGGCCTTTCCCGCAGTTGCACGAAACCACCCGGACAGCGTCTTCTCCCCTCGAAACATCTTCTGGAATCGTGAATCCGCCGCAGGCGAAGCATTCACGCCATGGTGGGAACGGTCCCTCGGCATCGGCTGGGGCCTTCTTCGAAACAGCGCCGCGGGCGCTGTCGAAGCCGCCCTCGAGGGCATCGAACGGACCCTGGGCGAGCTGCGGCAGGAGATCAAGATCTGGATGTTTCAACCGGAAGCCCGCCCCTCCGCCGGAGGGGCTGCGGTCGAAGGCCCGGGCGAGCGCCCCCGGGAAGACGAGGCGATTTATCGCCTTCTGCAGGATATCAAGGCCGAATGGACCGCCCGGGCGGCGCGGGAGCGCCCTCAGCCGTGGGAAACGGAGCCCCCTTCGTTGCACGCCGGACAATATGCAGCCGAAACCCTGGCCGGGACCGTGGTCCTTTCAGCAGCCGCCGAACCGTCCGGGAGCGTCCCACCGGAACCTCCCCTGTCAGCGGAGGGCGAACTCCAGTCGACGATGATCATCGGCCCGGACAACAGGCCGGAGCCCGCCGTTTACCCCCCGGGAGATCGAATGGAACAAGGGCAGGATTCGCAACCGGCGACCGTCGTGCTTTCCCCCGACGGTCCACCGGACGCCCCGCAGCCCGCAGGGGACAGACCGGGTCCCGCAGCTCGGAAAACCGGCCCGGCGCCGGAGGTTCTCGAGGAGACCGTGGTGATCGGCCGGAACGGAGCCCCCCCTGCAGACGACTGGAACCGCCTCTCCGGCGCCGCTGCCGGAGGGAAGCCAGAGGCGGCTCCCTCAGCCGGGGCAACATCCGAAGACGACGACCTCATGATTGAAACGGTGATCCTGCGCAGGGACGAAACTTGACCCCCAGGCGGCGCGGCGAAGGCCATCGGAATGAGACTCGAAGGGGTCCCGCCGCCCCGGGAGGGCCGGGCCTTTCCAACAGGCAGAAACAGATGGATCAGAAAAGGTCATCCAAAGACGATCACGGAATGGAACCGACAGCACTGGTCGAAGCTATCCGGGCCATTTACCGGCAGGGTCCTGAACAGGCGCGCACGCGCATCGAGGCGATGCTCGCGGCGGAGCTGGGCGGCCATCCCTACGAGGTTCAGGAGAAGTCACTCGCCGATCTGACCGCAGCATTCCTTCCCCGCGAAGGGCAGCCGGCCGCCGGCGCCCTGGAAACAACGACCCTCCGGAGGGTCGTAGCCCTGATCCTCGGCAGGGAGCCGGAGGCGGACCTGCCGGCCGAGGAGTTGGTGAAACGCCTCGCCGAATCCGTGAACAAGGTCTTCGACCTCCTCAACGAGGTGGTCCGTTCCATCGATCTTCATCTGGCGCCCGGCGGGGGAGAAGAGACGATCCGGCACGTCATCGGCTCGGAGATAGCCGGGGCCGGCGGCGCCAGGTCGATCGAAGGCTACCTCGGTCAGATCAAGCGAGCCTTCATGATCGCCCAGGAAGCCTCCAAACGGACGGCTGTCGAGCAGGTGGGCGGCATCCTTCAGGCCCTCGACCCCGAGGCCCTCTCGAAAAGCGGCGGAGGGGGGCTTCGATTCGGCCCCCTGCGCAAGGCCGAACTCTACGGCCTCTACGAGGAGCATTTTCGGCAATGTCGGCAATGGTTTGAATCGAATCGATTTATGGAAGACTGGATACGGGGCTTCGAACGGAATTGCGCAAAGATAACGGCGGAACAAGACGGAGGTTCGCATTGAAACAGAGGATTGCATGGATTGGTGCCGGAGTTCTTTTCTGGGGCATTATCGCGGGTCTTGCAGGATGCGCTTCGAGCCCGCCGCTGCCCCCCTCTCCACCCGAGTTCACCTACGAAGAAGAGGCGATCGAACTCTACATCAAAGCCGATCCCCGCCTGAATTTGTATGACGGGCTGCCGCACACGCTTCTGCTCTGCGTCTATCAGTTGAGGGACCCGAACAGTTTCCACCAGCTTGCCGACCAGCCGGGGGGCATCTACAAACTCCTCGAATGCGCCCCCTTCGACGCAAGCGTCGCCGCGGCCAAACGCCTGATCGTTCACCCCGATCAGGATCTCAAATACCCCCTGGACCGGGCCGAGGGGGCCCGGTACGTCGCGGTCGTGGCAGGATACTACGCCCTCCAGAAGGGAAACATCATCCGCCTCTTCGATGTCCCCGTGGTCGTGGAAAAACCGGAGGCGAAAGGCCGGCAGCCGGTGTCCCGGCCTGCTCATCTGACCGTCGAGCTGAACCTGGGCTCCGAACGGATCGAAGATCGACCGGCAAACGATGCTCCACCGAAAACCCCTTGAAGCGGGAGCGCACGGGACCATGGACAGACCCCTTTTCTGGCACCAGGGCCTTTTCCTGCAGCCGCAGCATTTTCAACTCGCGGATCGGCACGCCGGGACCTTGCTCCAGCCGTTCCACCGCTTCCTGCAGCCTGACTTCTGGGGGGTCGGTGACATCGAAATCGCCGAGGCCGCCCTTGGAAACCTGACCTTCGAACTGACGCGGGGAGAATTCATCTTTCCCGACCGGACGCACGCGGTCTTCCCCGGCAACGCCCTGATCGAAGGCCGATCCTTCGAGGAGGCCTGGGTGAACGGGGGAAAGCCCCTGACGGTCTACGTCGGCCTCAGGCAATGGAATGAATCCGGTGAAAACGTGACGGTGCTGCCACGCATCGACCGGCTTTCGGAGATCACCACCCGCTTCACGGCCCCGGTCGACCCGGACGAGATCCAGGACCTGCATCAGCAAGGTCCGGCCGGGCAGGTCAAGCGGCTCCACTATGTCCTGCGCATCTTCTGGGAACCGGAGATCAGCCGGCTCGGAGGCTACGCGCTGGTCCCGGTGGCGAGGCTCGAACGGCGCGCGGAAAAGGTCGTTCTGGACGAGGGATTCTTCCCGCCCTGTCTCACCGTGACGGCCTGCGCCCCCTTGCTGGCAACGGTCCGCGAGATCCGCGACCAACTCGCGGCGCGCGGCCGCCAGCTGGAGGCCTACAAGCGCGACCGCGGGATTCATTCGGCCGAATTCGGAGCCCGTGACATGGTCTACCTGCTGGCGCTGCGATCCCTCAACCGCTACGTGCCGCTTCTCTTCCACCTGACCGAGGCCGAGCCCGTCCATCCCTGGCAGGTTTACGCCCTTCTGCGCCAACTGGTCGGAGAGCTCTCCTCCTTTTCGGGCGAGATCAACGCGATGGGCGAGGGACCCGGGGGGGCGCGGCTCCTGCCCCCTTACGACCACCGCAACCTCGGGCCCTGTTTCTCGGCCGCACGCTCACTGATCACGCGTCTTCTGGACGAAATCACGGCTGGGCCGGAGTATGTCCTGCAGGTCCTCTTCGACGGAACCTATTTCGCAGCTGAACTGCCGCCGGCCATCTTCGAGGGCCGCATGCGCTACTACCTGGTCTTCGAGACCGAAGCCGACCCTCAGACCGTGCTCCGCTCTCTCGAGACGGCCGCCAAAACCGGTTCGCGCGAGACGCTGCCGATCCTGATCGCCCGCGCCCTGCCGGGGGTTCGGCTGGCCCATCTGCCGGCCCCTCCGCAGGAACTGCCCCGGCGTGCAAGGGCCCTCTACTTCCAGATCGACCACCACAGCGACCAGTGGCTCCCGGTGCAGAAGAACCGCAACCTCGCCCTTTACTGGGATCAGGCCCCGGAAGACCTCAAGATCGAGCTGATGGTGACGGGGAGGAGATGAGCATGCGTTTGACCGATTGCTTCATGGAACTGATCGCCTACGTCGCCTATTTCATCCGGGGCGACACCATCCGGCAGGCCTCCTTCGAGCAGGTGCGGGCCGACATCCAGCGGCTGATCTCGGGGGCCGAGGCCCGCTTCGGCAGCGGATCCTTCACGCGAGAGGACTACGATCTGGCGCGCTTTGCCGTCTTTGCCTGGATCGACGAGGTGATCCTCAGTTCGCAATGGCCGGAACGGCAGCGCTGGCAGGGGGAGCAGCTGCAGCGCATCCACTACCAGACCGCCGACGCGGGCGAAGGCTTCTTCGAGCGGCTGAACATGCTCGGTCCTCATCAGTCGGAGGTCCGCGAGGTCTACTATCTGTGTCTGGCCATGGGATTCATGGGGCGGTATTGCCATGAAGGGGACGAATACCTCCTCGAGCAGTTGAAAGCCACCAACCTGAAAGTCCTCTCCGGCAGTTCCATGGCGCTGCCCAGCCTGGAAGACCGGGAGCTGTTCCCCGAGGCCTATCCGCCCGAGACGGAGATCATGGCGGCCCCTGCGCGGGCAGCCGGGCGTCTGCCCCTTTTCACCCTCGCCTGTATCGGGTGTCCGGTCATCCTGTATGCCGGACTGTTTCTGATCTACCGTTTCATCCTGAGCAGCGTCAGTGTAAATGTCCTCAGCGCGGTGCAGTAAATGAAAAGACTCCTCAAAGGGTTTCTCGTCACTCTCGCGGTCCTTCTGGTCGTCCTCGTGGTGGCCGGCCTGGTCCTGACCCTCGACTGGCCCTGGTGGGTGGGGATCTTCATCCTCGTCGGGCTGGCAGGCGTCTGGCTCGGATTCGTCTTTCTCGAGAAGGTGCTGCTGCGCCAGCGCGAGGAGCGCTTCGTTCAGCAGGTCATCGCCCAGGACGATGCCTATCTGAAGGGGCTTTCCGACCAGGAGCGGGATCAGGCGCGGGAGGTCCAGGAGCGCTGGCGGGAAGCCGTGACCGCCCTCAAGCAGTCCCACCTCAAAAAGCTCGGCAACCCGCTCTATGTCCTGCCGTGGTACCTGGTCATCGGAGAAAGCGGTTCCGGCAAGACCACGGCCATCCAAAGCGCCCGGCTTTCGGCGCCCTTTGCGGAAATGACGCGCACCTCGGGCCTGTCCGGCACCCGCAACTGCGACTGGTGGTTTTTCGACCAGGCGGTGATCATCGACACCGCCGGACGCTACGCCATCCCCGTGGACGAGGGACGGGACAAGGAGGAGTGGACGCGCTTCCTGGCCCAATTGGCCAAGTTCCGCAAGAAAGAGCCCCTGAACGGGTTGGTGGTGAGCCTGCCCGCGGACAAGCTGCTTCAGGGCGACACGGCGCGGCTCGAGGAGGACGGCCGGGCCATCCGGCGCCGTGCCGACGAGCTCATGCGCGTGCTCGGGGCCCGTTTCCCGGTGTACGTGCTCGTCACCAAATGCGACCTGATCCAGGGGATGACCCAATTCTGCGACCAGCTCCCGGAAAAGGCCCAGCAGCAGGCCATGGGGTTTGTCAACCGCGATCTGAAGGCCGGTGTAGAAGACTTCCTCGGCCGGGCCATGCAGGCGATCGGCACACGCCTGCGGGAACTGCGCCTGCTGCTGCTTCACCGGGGCGGCGCCCGTGCGGTGGACCCGGCGCTCCTCCTGTTTCCGGAGGAATTCGAGGGGTTGACGCCCGGACTCACGGCCTTTCTGAAGGCCGCTTTCCAGCAAAACCCCTACCAGGAGACCCCCATCCTGCGCGGCCTCTTTTTCAGCAGCGGCCGCCAGGAAGGCAGCCCCTATTCCCACTTCCTCCAGGCCCTGGGACTCATCGCGTCGCGCGAGGTGCTGCCCGGGACCAGCCGCGGGCTGTTCCTCCACGATTTCTTCTCGCGGATCCTGCCAAAGGATCGCCGCCTCTTCGCGCCCACTCAGCGCGCGCTCGACTGGCGCCGTCTCACCCGAAATCTCGGCCTGAGCGCCTGGGTCGCGCTCGTGCTGGCCGCCTGCGGTCTGCTCAGCTTTTCGTTCGTGCGCAACCTCTCGAGCCTGCGGCACATCGCGCACGAATTCACAGCCCCTGCGGTTATCCGGGGGGAGACCGTCACCGACCTCGCCACCCTGGAGCGCTTCCGGCAGGCTGCCCTGCGGGTGGAAGACCAGAATCGCAACTGGTGGATCCCGCGGATGGGTCTGCCCGACAGCAAGAAGGTCGAGCTGCAGCTGAAGGCGCATTTCTGCAGGCAATTCCGGAAAGGCCTCCTCGACCCGCTTGACCACGCCGGATCGGAAACGGTGATGCGTTTTTCGGCCGCCACGCCCGGGCAGATCATCGGGCCCCACGTCGTTCACCTGGTGCGGCGGATCCTCCTTATCAAGGCGCGGCAAGCCGGAGAGGATCTCGAGGCGCTCGAGGCCCGGCCCCAACCCGCCTATGCCGCGCTTCTGCCGACAGCCGGACCGCACCTGCCCGAAGAAGCCGTGGACGAGGGGTTCGCTCTTCTCTACCGCCACTATCTGGTGTGGTCTTCCAGGAGTGAGGACTTCAACCAGGAGATAGGCGACCTGCGGCGCCTGCTCCAGTACGCCCTCACCCACGAAGGGGCGCGGCTCGGCTGGCTGACGGATTACGTCGACACCCGCACGGCGCTTTCCCCGGTCAAGCTCAAGGATTTCTGGGGGGACAGTCTGGCCGGGGCCGCATCCCCCGCCGTGCCCCCCTGCTTCACCCGCCAAGGCAAGGCCTTCATCGAGGGCCTGATCGCAGACATCGAGAACGCCCTGCCGGACCCGGCGCTGATCGCCGGCCGGAAGACCGCTTTCCTGACCGCTTATGCTGCGGACTATCTCCGTAGCTGGCAGGCCTTTGGCGCGGCCTTCCGTGAGGGGGAAGCCGGCCTCGCGGCCGGCGAACCCCGCCGGACGGCCGCGGCGGTGATGGGAAGCGACCAGGGGCCCTATTTCAACCTCCTTTCGCGGATGGCCGAGGAGCTGGGGACTTTCTCCGAGTGGCGGGACGACACCGGATGGCCGGCCGCCCTGCTCGCCTTCCGGAACGTGCGCCTCCTGGCGGACAAGGAGGCCCTTGCCGAAGAGAGCGCCGGTCTTTCCAAGGCCGCGAAAAAGGGCAAAGACCTGATCGGGAAGCTCGAAGAGACATTCAGCCGGGGAGAAGACGACCCGTCGCTGCGGTCGATGATGACGGCGGCTTCGGCCCTGCGTGATTATCGCGCCGCCCTGATGGAGATCACCCCCGTCTCGGCCTCGCGCCTCGTCGCCTACCAGACGGCCGCCCAGGTCTTCAGCGAAGACCCGGCGATGAGCAAATCCCCGCTCGTGGCAGCCCAGAACGCTTACGCACGGCTCAAGGCCGCGATGGCGACGGCGGGCGGCGGATCCGGATCCGGCGCCGGACTCGTCTGGGACCTGGTCAAGGGCCCTTTCGACTATCTTTGGACGTATGTCCGGATGGAAACCGCCTGCCATCTGCAGGATCTGTGGGAACAACAGGTGCTGGTGGAGGTCGAAGGCATCTCCGACCTGCAGCGGATCAACGAACTGCTCCTCGGCGACGGGGGTTATGCCCTGCAGTATGTCAAAGGGCCCGGGGCCCCTTTTCTCGGACGAAGCCTCGACCGGGGCTACTATTCCAAACGGGTGATGGGCGAAGCCATTCCCTTCGAGGGCGCATTCCTTTCCTTCCTTACCCGCGGAGCCCGCACCGCCAGACCGATCGAACAGAGCTACGCGGTCACCATCAAAGGCCTGCCCACGGACACCAACCCGGAGGCGCACATCCGCCCCCATGCCACGCGCCTGGAACTGCAGTGTGCAGCCCAGACCTTCAGCCTGGCGAACTTCCACTATCCGATCACCGAGGTTTTCAAGTGGGAGCCCCAAAACTGCGGCGATGTCGTCTTTACCATCGAGGTGGGGACCCTGAGCCTGGTCAAGATCTACACGGGCAACCTGGCCTTTGCTCAGTTTCTGAGAGATTTCAACAGGGGAGAGCGCACATTCCGGCCGGATGAATTCCCGCGGGAGGCATCCGCCCTCAAGCAGATGGGGATCAGCTTCATCCGCGCCCGTTACCAGTTCAGCGGTCATGGCGCCGCTGTCAAACTGCTGGCTGCGGGCCCGGGACGGGCGCCGAGGACCATCGTGCGGTGCTGGGATCGATGAAACCTCGAACCCTGTGGCAATGGACCGCCGCCGGCAAGCACCCGGCGGCCGGAGACTTCATAAAGGCAGGCTCCCCGACGCAGCTTTCAAAGGCCTTTTCGGATTGGATCGCTCAAGGCTACCATCGCCTTGGGGAGTCGGAGACCAGGCGGCTGGTCCACCAGTCCTGGCGGTTCTGGGCGGGGGCAGGGAACCGGAACGACATCGCCTGCGGCCTCATCAAAGACAGCAGCGACACGCTCGGAAGGCCCTATCCGCTCTTGATCCTCGGCACCGGGCCGTTGAATCGGTGGCAGGAACGCTGGCCTTCTCTGCTGATCGAATTCAGAGAGATGTACCTGCAGATGGAAGGGTTGGCAAGCCGCCGGTTCGCCGGGTTCAAGCCCTTCGAGGAGGCCGTCCGGGGCCTTCCGGCCTCCGGACCCCGGTCGAGCACCGGGTCGACCGAAGGCGGCAAAGGGATGACCGAGCCGGGGGGCGAACCTGCGGATGTTCCAGCTGAGCCGGATATTCAGGCATGGCGGGTGGAAGCCGGTGGAACGGCCTATGTCCTGCCGCTCCAAAGCGGGATTTCGGGTGGTGAGGAGCAGACCGCCCGCCGGCGGCTCCTCGGATTGAGGACGGTTCTGGCCGGAAGCCCCCAGGCCGTTTTCGCCGGCGGAAGCCCGGATCGCGTGTTTTTAGCCGTTTTCCTGCGGGGTCTGACACCCGCCGACTTTGCGCGCTTGTGGCTTTTACCTTTGGAGGAATGACCATCCCATGGACCCGTGGTCTCTCGGTAAGGAACCGATTCGGCCGGAGCAGCCGGCAGGCGTGGATGCGCGCTACGACCCCGATTTCGAGGCCCTCCAGGCCGAAATCGACAAGCTGTCGACGCCTTCCGCCACGGGCGGCACCGACTGGGAAACGGTCGAACGCCTCGCGGCGGCCATTCTTTCCGGCAAATCGAAGGACCTGCTCGCGGCCAGCTATTTCGCGGTGGCGGCGATCCGCACCCGCGGTCTCGAAGGCCTCGCCCGGGGTCTGCAGGTCATGGGCGATCTGATCGAACACTTCTGGGAGGATCTCTTTCCGCCGAAGAAACGGATGCGCGGCCGGGCGGCGGCCCTCGAATGGTGGGTCGAAAAGAGCGCGGCGGCGCTGGAGGACCTCAAGCCTGAAGGAGCGGCGGCGGAAGCGGTGCAGCAATACCGTGAGGCCCTGATGCGGGTCGATGCCCTGCTTCAGGCGAACCTCGACAGTCCGCCGCTGACAAGACCTCTCGAACGGTTTATCGATGCCATACCGGTGCAGACCGGGGAGGCTGCGGAACCCGCCCAGGGCCCGGCCCCTCCCACGTTAGAGGCATCGGCTTCAACTGCAGCCGCTGCGCCGGGCGATGTCGCGGCGCTCAAGAAGGGGGCTGAGGACACAACGCCTCAATCCGCTTCAACCCCGGCCGGGACGGCCGCTTCCGAGCCGCATCCCCTGCGAGGAACCGTCGAAAATCCGCCGGCCTCGGCTCCCTCTCCAGGCCCGCCGCAGGAGCCGGTCCCCGGGCCTGCCGCCCCTCCCGCGGGGGTGCGGCCCGAACCCGGCGAGGCAGGGCCGGGAACCCAGCCCGCCTCAGCGGTCGAGGCGGAAAAGGTCTTGCGAGGCGCCTTTCAAGCGGTCCGGCGGACGGCCGATTATTACCTCGGACAGAACCTGAGCGACCCCCGGTCATACCGCCTGCGACGCATCGCGTCCTGGTCCCTGATCCATGCCCTGCCCCCGGCCGCTGGCGGGAGGACCGAAGTCCCGCCGCCCATGAACAGGCCCCTTCTGGAGAACGAATGGAAGGGCCTGGAAGCGAAGGGCGGTTGGGAGATCATGGTCCGCAGCGCCGAGGAGCGCCTCCAGAGCGCCGTCCTGTGGCTCGACCTGAATCGCCTCACGGCCGAGTCCCTGGCTCGGATGGGCCCCCGCTGCGAAGCCGCCCGGGACGCTGTCGTCCATGAGACCGTATCCCTGGTCAAGCGCCTCTGCGGAATCGAAGAATTGAGCTTTTCGGACGGGACCCCTTTCGCCGATGGGACCACACGATCCTGGCTGGAATCCCTTCGCCACCGGTCGGAAACGGAGGCGCCTGAGACCGTGCAGGCGGCCGCAGCAGGCGCGGCAAACGGCCCGGATGCGGCCTTGCTGGAGCAGGCGCGCGAACTGGCCGGCCGCAAACGCCTGGCCGAGGCAGCCGAACTGCTACAGCGGGGTCTACGCAGCGGAACGTCCCGGCGCAGGCAGATGGAATGGCGCCTGAGCCTGTGCGAACTGCTGCTCGGCGCTTCCGAGTCCCAGGCGGCCTTGCCTCAGCTGGAGGCGGTCCTGCAGGACATCGACGCCTTCCAGTTGGAGAGTTGGGACCCGGACCTTGCCGCCAAGGCGCTCAGACTCGTCTGGCGCGGATTCAGCGCCGCACCGGCGGAAGACGTGCGAAATCGAGGCGCCGCCGTCCTCGACCGCATCGCGAGACTTGCGCCGGCCGACGCCCTGCGTCTGGCCGGACGTTGAACGGTTTCATACCACCAAGGAGGAGATCATGGCCAAAGAAGGATCCGTTGCCCCGCGTGAAAGGGTGAACATCGTCTACCGTCCGGCTCTGGGCGATGCCCAGGAAGAGGTGGAACTGCCTTTGAAGCTCCTGATCCTGGGCGATTTCACCGGCAGGCCGGATGAGCGGCCCCTCGAAGACCGCGAGCCGATCAACATCGACAAGGACAATTTCAACGAGGTGCTGAAGGCGCAGGGCATCGGGCTGAACATCTCCGTGCCGAACCGTCTTGCCGAGGAGCCCGACGCGGAGATGAATGTCGACCTGCAGTTCGAGTCCCTCAAAGACTTCGAACCGGAGGCGGTGGCCCGCAAGACGCCTGAACTCAAGCGCCTGCTCGAACTGCGCGAGGCCCTGGGCGCGCTCAAGGGCCCTTTGAGCAACCTGCCGAATTTCAGAAAGAAGATCCAAGAACTGGTGAAGGACGAAGCCGCGCGCGAGCAGCTTCTGAAGGAACTCGGCGCGGAAGAAAAATAAGCCAACAGGGGGAGATTGTGCCATGCCAGAAGAACGCGAGCAGCAGGCTGCCGCCGCCGCTCCTGCGGAAGCGACGGAGGAGCGCTCAATCCTGGACGAAATCGTTCAGGCCACCAGGCTTCAACCCTCGGACGAGGCCTACGGGGTGACGAAACGGGGGGTCGAGGCCCTGATCACCCAACTCCTGGAGCCGGGGCGCGAGATGCCCAAGATCTCGAAGGCGGTGGTCGACGAGATGATCGCGGAGATCGACAAGCGCCTCGGGATGCAGTTGGACGTCATCCTGCACCACCCCGATTTTCAGAAGCTCGAATCGGCTTGGCGCTCGATGAAGTACCTGGTCGACAAGACCGATTTCCGGGAAAACAACAAGATCGAGATCCTGAACGTCAGCAAAGAAAACCTTCTCGAGGACTTCGAAGACGCCCCTGAGATCACCAAATCCGGGCTCTACAAGACCGTCTATACGGCGGAATACGGCCAGTTCGGCGGACAGCCCTACGCGGCGATGATCGGGAATTTCGCCTTCGGGGCCGGCCCCCTGGACATCAAACTCCTGCAGTATCTGGCGAGCGTGGCCTCCATGGCCCATGCCCCCTTTATCGGCGCCGCCGGGCCGGCCATTTTCGGCCTGGACGATTTCAACGGGCTGCCTCAGCTGAAGGATCTGAAATCCATCTTCGAGGGGCCTCAGTACACCAAGTGGCAGTCGTTCCGGCAGAGCGAGGATGCCCGATACGTCGGGCTGGCCCTGCCGCGCTTCCTGCTGCGCCTCCCTTACGGGCCGGAGACCGCGCCCGTCAAGGCATTCGGTTACCAGGAGGACGTCTCGGCCAACCACGGCGACTACCTCTGGGGCAACGCCGCCTTCGCCTTCGCGACACGCCTTACGGACAGCTTCGCCAAGTATCGGTGGTGCGCGAACATCATCGGCCCGAAGGGCGGGGGCACCGTGGAGGACCTGCCCCTGCACCAGTACGAGGCGATGGGGGCCATCCAGACCAAGATCCCGACCGAGGTGCTGATCAGCGAACGGCGGGAATACGAACTGGCCGAAGAGGGCTTCATCGCCCTGACCATGCGCAAGGGGAGCGACAACGCCGCCTTCTTCTCGGCCAACTCGGTCCAGAAGCCCAAATTCTTCGGGATCAGCAAGGAGGGGAAAGAGGCCGAACTGAACTACAAGCTGGGGCTGCAACTGCCCTACATGTTCGTCATCAACCGGCTGGCCCATTACCTGAAGGTCATCCAGCGGGAAAACATCGGCACCTGGAAGGAAAGAGCCGATCTCGAGCGCGAGTTGAACACCTGGATCACGCAATATGTGGTCAACATGGACAACCCCGCGCCGGAGGTCCGCAGCCGGCGGCCGCTTCGGCAGGCGCAGGTGACCGTCGAGGACGTGGAGGGCGAGCCGGGCTGGTACAGGGTCGGATTGAAGGTCAGGCCTCATTTCAAATACATGGGGGCCTTCTTCACCCTCTCCCTGGTCGGCAAGCTAGAGAAGGAATAAACGAAACGAAACACCCAGGGTAGCTTTTTTCGCGGGCGAAACCAGAAAGGGGGGCAGGAACCATGGCTCAGACCGTACATCTTTTCCTCAAGGCCAATGGTCAGGACATCCAGGGGGACTCCACCATCACCTCCATGGAGCGGGAAAACTCGATCGAGTGCCTTTCCTTCAAGGACTCGGTCCGGACGGCGCGCGAGGCCGCCACAGGCATGGCGACCGGGCAGAGGACCTATGAGCCGCTCCGGATCGTCAAGCGGATCGACAAGAGCTCGCCGCTCCTCTTCAAGGCGTTGACAAACAACGAGGTCATCGAAGGCGTCTTCAAGTTTTATCGGCCCAACCCCGCCGGCGACGGCACCACCCAGCACTTTTTCACCATCGAGATCCAGGAGGGGCGGATCTCGACAATCACACGGTTCAGCCCCGACGTCATCGATCCGGCATCGGCCAACACACCGCCCACCGAAGAGGTGTCGTTCGTTTTCGGCTACATCCGGATGTGCTACGAACCCGACGGCGTCGAACATATCGACCATTGGAGCGAACGTACCTGACAGGGCTTTCATGCTGGTGCTGCATCGACGAGGCCGCCGGAGGCCCTGATGCGGGAGGGCGCTTTGCGGCAATGAGAACGGATGGTGAAGGGCCCGATCCGGCGAGGGAACGGCGGCCTTCGGGTCGCAATCCAGGAAAAAGACTGTCCCGCCGGGTTCTGCCGCTCCACCCACAGGGGTGCCCTGCCGACTGCGCGGCCGATCCCGGCAGGGAAGGGTAAGCCCGGATGGTCCTGCAGCTGCCGGAAGGGATCATCGATCCCCGCCGGGCGGATCAGGAGACGCGGAGCGACCAACCATGCGTGAAGACAGACTGCTCGAGCGGATCCGGACCTGGAAGGCGTCGCCCCTCGCCCGGGCGCGCGAGGATCCCATGCGCGTCGTCGAGTCCGTGCTCGGGCACCTGCAGAGGATCCTCAACACCCGGCAGGGCAGTGTCCCCATCGCCGAGGACTACGGGTTACCGGATCTGACGGACATCAATGAAGACTATCCGGACTCCCTGACGCGCTTCGAACGGGCGATACGACTGACGATCCAGAAATACGAACCCCGGCTGAAGGTGATCCGCGTCCGTTTCGTTCCGGATGAAGAGGATCTGCTGTCCCTGCGGTTCCAGATCGTCGGAAAGCTGGCCGCCGAGGACCTCAAGGATACCGTCTATTTCGAGAGCGTGGTGGAATCGGACGGCCGGGTCAGTGTCAGGCGCTGACCGATCCGGGGTGTCCGAAAAGACATCGACCTTCAACCGAACCCTCTTCCGACGGCGTGCAAGGAGCGGCAGGGATCGATGATCAGCCGATATTTTCAGCAGGAGCTGGCGCAGCTGAGAGAGCTCGGTGAGGAGTTCGCCCGGGCGCACCCTGCCGTCGCCCCCATGCTCGGCGGGGCCGGCGCGGACCCCGATGTCGAGCGCCTCCTCGAAGGCGTGGCCTTTCTGACGGCCCAGATCAGGGAGAAGATCGAGGACGACTTCCCCGAGATCATCCATGAGCTGATCCAGCTCATCTGGCCGCACTACCTGCGGCCGATCCCCTGCACCACCGTGATCGCCTTCAAGCCCAAGCCCATGCTCAAGCAGCCCCTGATCATCGCAAGAGGCGCCCAGATCGCGTCCGTTCCGGTCGAAGGGACGTCGTGCCTCTTCCGAACCTGCTGCGACGTGGAGCTCCACCCGCTCCACCTGCTGGAGGCGTCCTATATCGAAGCGGCGGGCCGCCCGCCCGCCGTCCGCATCCTCCTCGAGCTGCGGGGCATGAAACTCGCCGATTGGGCCCCCCGCACCCTGAGGCTCTTTCTGGGAGGCGGGTATGCCCAGTCAGCCGACCTCTACCTCCTGCTGCGCAGAAGCCTCCACCGGGTTTTGCTCACACCCGCGGAGGGAGGCGCATCCTGTACCCTCCCGCCGGATGCCCTGCAGCCCGCCGGGTTTTCCCCCGCAGAGGCGCTCCTCCCGTATCCGCCGCATTCCTTTCCGGGCTACCGGATTCTGCAGGAATACTTCATCCTCCCGGAAAAATTCTGCTTCCTGAACTTGAACGGCTGGGAGCACTGGCGCGATCGAGGTCCCGGCGACCGGTTCGAGATCGTGTTCGAACTGGACCACACCCCGTCACCCCCTCCCAGGATCCGCAGGGAACATGTCGTCCTCGGGGCCGCCCCGGCCGTCAACCTCTTCGACCACGACGCGGATCCGATCAGGCTGGACCACCGGACGACCGGCTATGCGGTGCGCCCTTCCGGCGCCAATACCCAGCACTACCAGGTCTACGACATCCAGGAGGTCATCGGGGTGGCTCAGGGAAGCGCCCGGCAGCGCGTCTATCAGCCCTTCGAGGTCTTCAGCGCCCACGGAGGACCCGTGCCGGTCTACCAGAAGGTCTTCCGCCCTTCCCCTGTCCGGGCCGGGTACGACGTCTCCCTGTCGGTGTCCTATCCCCCCGGAGAGGGCCTGCCTGCGCCGGAGACCCTCTCCATCCGTCTGCTCTGCACGAACGGAACCCTCCCGGAAAACCTGCGTGCCGGGGACATCGCACTGCCGACCAGCCGTTCGCCCGAATTCGCCGAGTTCGCCAATATCCGTCCGCCTGCGCCCAACATCCTGCCGCCGCTCGGCTCCAACCTCCTCTGGCGCCTGCTGGGGCATCTGTCGCTCAATTACCTCTCCCTGCAGAAGCCCGAGCATCTGCGGGCGCTGCTCGAACTCTACATCTTTCCCCAAAGCCGGGACCGCCGTGCGGTCCTCGCCAACCGCAAGCGCATCGAGGGCATCCAGGGCATCCACGTCCTCCCGGCCGACCGGCTGATCTCGGGCATCCCGATGCGGGGTCGCCACATCATCCTCCAGATGCGTCAGGACCACTTTGCCGGAGCAGGAGACCTGTTTCTCTTCGGGTGCGTCCTGGATTATTTTCTTGGCGTCTATGCCTCTCTCAACACCTTCACACGGATCGAGATAGAAGAAGTCCTGAAAGGAGAACGTCTGCAATGGCCGGCCAGGGTGGGAGACCGTTTTCTGATCTGAAACACGCCCTGATCGAGGAAGGGCAGCGCTTCGCCTTTTATCAGGTGATCCGGCTGCTGCGCACGCTGCAGCGGCCTGGACCGGAAGGGCGAAAACCTCCCGCGGATGATGTCGGAGCCGTCAGGATCCGGCCGAAGCTCGATCTGGCCTTTCCGCCAGCCGATGTGGACCGGGTCGAAGAACTGCGCCCCGATGAGCAGGGGCGGCCCATCTACCGCGTAACCGCCAACTTCCTGGGGTTGTACGGCGTCTCTTCGCCGCTGCCTGTCTTTTACACGGAGGATCTCCTGGATGAGGCCGATGCAGAGGAGTCGGTCACCCGGGATTTCGTCGACGCCGTGAATCAGCCCTTGTTCATGCTGCTCTTCAGGGCCTGGATGAAAAACCGGCTGTTTCTCCAAGTCAATGAAGAGCGAAGCAGCGACGACCTGGAGCGGCTTTTCGCGCTTCTCGGCCTCGGAGAACCGGTTCTCCGAGATGCCATGCCGGGGGCCTCCGGCCTGCTCCGCTACCTCGGGCTCCTCACGCAGTTTCCCCGTTCGGCCCTCGGCCTCGCGTGCCTTCTTGGGGACGCGCTTCACGGCATCCCGATGGATATCGTCCCCTGCATCCTCAGGACCGCTCCCATCCCGCCGGATCAACGCCTCTCGCTGGGATCTGCCGGAAACGCGCTCGGAAAGACCAGCTATCTGGGTGAAACCGTGCAGGACCGGATGGGACGGTTCCGCATCCGCGCAGGCCCCCTCGACGCTGCGTCCTTCCTGGCGCTCCTCCCCGGCGGGCGCGACTTCGAACGACTGAGGTCATTGATGACGTTTTACGTGACGGAGCCCCTGGAATACGACCTCGAACTGGTACTCGCCGCCGGCGAGGCCAGGCCGGTCTGCCTCGGAGGTCTGGCCTGGGCCCGGCTCGGGCTGGACACCTGGACCTTTTCGGGCGGCGTGGTGGAAGAAGCCAGCGTGCGGTTCTTTCCCGAAAGGCTTCCAATCCCTGCCGTCCACCCGCCTCACACCGGCACGGAGGCCGGCGGGAGGCGCAGTGCAGCGGAGAATCGTTGAAAGGGAAGTCATCACGGCCACGAGATAGCCGCAACCAGATCGACATTCGTCGATGGAGGGTAAACCCATGATCACGGTCGATATCAAGGCCCTGTTGGGACGATTGAACCGGCACTGCACCCGCTGGCTCGAGGGGGCGGCCGGCTTCTGTGTCTCGCGCACCCATTACGAGGTCACCGTGGAGCATTTCCTGGCCAAGGTCCTCGAAGAACCCCAGTCCGACCTGGCCCTCATCTGCCGGTGGTTCGACATCGAGCCGGGCCGCGTGCAGAAGGCGGTCACCGGGACCATCGAGTCCTTCAGGACGGGCAACACCGCCAAACCGGTGTTTTCCCCCCTGTTGATGGAGCTCTTTCAGGACGCCTGGTTGACGGCCTCCGTCGACCTTGCCGAGGAGCGTGTGCGCTCGGGTGCCATCCTCCTGGCCTTCCTCAAAAAGCCCACCCAGTTCGCCACAGGGGCCTACGTGGACACCCTGACCGGAATCGGGAAGGATGCGCTGCAATCCCAATTCTGGACCATCCTCAAGGGGTCCGCCGAGGCGCCGCCGGGGGCGAGGCCCGAACCCGGCGAGGAAAAAGCGGCGGGCGAGGCCACGGCGCTGGCACGCTTCTGCATCGATTTCAGCCGGAAGGCGGCCGCCGGGGAAATCGACCCCGTCTTCGGGCGGGATCGCGAGATCCGTCAGATGGTGGACATCCTGGCGCGCCGGCGCAAGAACAACCCGATCGTGGTCGGCGAGGCAGGGGTGGGAAAGACCGCCGTGGTCGAAGGGCTGGCCCTGCGGGTCGTGGAGGGTGACGTCCCCGAGATCCTTCGGGACGTCTCGGTCCTCGGGCTCGACATGGGGCTGCTGCAGGCCGGAGCCGGTATGAAGGGCGAGTTCGAAAACCGGCTCAAGGCGGTCATCAACGAGGTCAAGGCCTCGCCCAAACCCGTCGTCCTCTTCATCGACGAGGCCCACACCCTGATCGGCGCCGGCGGTACGGCCGGGGGGAGCGATGCGGCCAACCTTCTCAAACCCGCCCTGGCCCGCGGGGAGCTGCGCACCGTCGCCGCCACCACCTGGTCGGAGTACAAGAAGTACTTCGAGCGCGACGCGGCCCTCGCCCGGCGGTTCCAGCTGGTGAAACTGGACGAACCCTCCGTCGAGACCGCCGCCCTGATCCTTCGCGGCCTGAAGCCGAAATACGAAGAGGCGCACGGCGTGGTCGTGCGGGACGACGCGATCGCCGCCGCAGCCGAGCTGTCGAGCCGCTACATCTCGGGCCGGCAGCTGCCGGACAAGGCCGTGGACCTCCTCGACACGAGCGCCGCGAGGGTAAAGGTCCTCCTCTCGGCCAAACCGGATGTGATCGAAGATCAGGAGCGCCGGATCCAGGCCCTCGAGCGCGAGCAGCGCGCCCTCGAACGGGACCGGCTGCACGGGATAGCGGTCGACCCCGAGCGCGAGGCCGCCATCGCCACTGAACGGCAAGGACTCCAGCAGAATCTGGCGGCCCTCACCGAGCGTTGGCTGAAGGAGCAGGAACTCGGACGGGCCTTGATCGCCTGCCGCAGGACCCTCTATGAGGTCGCAAGCGGGATGCTGCAAACCCCGTCCGTGCCCGAAGCGCCCTCCCCCGGGCCGCCGGGGCCGGCCGAAGGCGGCACGCCTTCTCCCCCGGGGCCGGCGGGTGCCGGCGCTGAGCCTGCTGGGGCCGATCAACCGAGGGTGGAGCAACCGACCGAGGAGGCGCTCCGCGCTGAAATGGCCCGCCTCATGACCGACCTCGAGGCCCTGCAGGCCGGCGCGCCCCTCGTGCGGATCGAGGTGGACCCGGACGTGGTGGCCAAGGTCGTGAGCGACTGGACCGGCATCCCGCTCGGAAAGGTCATGCGCGACGAGGCACGCAACATCCTCGACTTCGAAACGCGGCTCCAGGAGCGCATCAAAGGCCAGGACGAGGCCCTGCAAACCATCGGCCAGGTGATCAAGGCGGCCAAGGCCGGCCTCAAGGACCCGCACCAGCCCCTCGGGGTCTTCCTGCTCGTCGGACCGAGCGGGGTCGGAAAGACCGAGACGGGCCTCGCGGTCGCAGACCTTCTTTTCGGCGGGGAACGCTTCACCGTGACGATCAACATGAGCGAGTTCCAGGAGAGCCACACGGTCAGCCGCCTGATCGGTTCGCCTCCGGGCTACGTCGGATACGGCGAAGGCGGCGTGCTGACCGAGGCGGTTCGCCAGCGCCCCTATTCGGTGGTGCTCCTGGATGAGGTGGAAAAGGCCGACCTCGAGGTCATGAACCTCTTCTATCAGGTCTTCGACAAGGGCATGCTCTCCGACGGCGAGGGCCGCGTGATCGACTTCAAGAACACGGTCATCTTCCTGACGAGCAATCTCGGAACGGACGTGATCACGGAGATGTGCACCGCCGGCGAACGCCCGGCCGTGGAGACCCTGATGGCGGCTATCCGGCCGATCCTGAGCCATCACTTCAAACCGGCGCTCCTGGCCCGGATGGCCGTGGTGCCTTTCTACATCCTCGATCCGGAGATCATGAAGGACATCGTGGTGCTCAAACTGCGTAAACTGGCTAAACGCCTGGCGGAGACCCACCGGATGCAGCTCACCTACGACCAGGCGGTCGTCGATCAGATCGCCGCGCGCTGCACCGAGGTCGAGACCGGGGCCCGGAACGTGGATTACATCATGAGCGGGACCATCCTTCCCCAGCTCTCGCGCGAGATCCTGGGGGCGATGGGGGCCGCCGCCCCGCCGGCCGCGGTCCACATCGGCCTGGCCGAGGACGGGACCTTCCGCATCCACTTTGGAGGAATGGAAGATGACTGATCGGGATCACCGCCGCTTTCTGTTTCGATCGGAGGCCCTGGCGGAAGACGCCTTCGAGGTCGTACAGTTCAGGGGGGTGGAGGCCGTGTCACGGCCATACGAGTTCGATATCACCCTGGTCTCGGACGACCCCGAAATCGATCTGCGAACCGTATTGCGCAGCCCGGCTGCACTGACGATTCTCCGCCCCGAAGAGGAGGAGGCCCGGGTGATCCACGGCGTCCCGGCCCGCTTCGAGCAGTTGGAGCAGGAGGACGTGCACGTCTTCTACCGCGCCGTCCTGGTGCCGAGGCTCTGGCAGGCGGGTCTGTACCGTGAGAACCAGCTCTTCCTGGACAAAACGGTCCCGGACGTCCTCGAGGAGATCCTGCGGCAGGCAGCCCTGACCGGCGACGATTACGAACTGCGCCTGACCCGCAGCTACCCCCAATGGGAGTACATCTGCCAGTACGGCGAAACGGACCTCGACTTCATCAGCCGATGGATGGAACGTGAAGGGATCTACTATTATTTCGAACAGACGGACGCCTTCGAAAAACTCATCTTTACGGACAGCTCTTCCAGCCATGCAGCCATCCCCGGCGGGGCGGTGGACTACCGGCCGCCCTCGAGCCTGACCGCGCGCGACCAGGAGGTGGTCCGTGCGCTGATCTGCCGGCAGCGGATGCTGCCGCGCCGGGTCATCCTCCGCGACTACAACTACCGCCGCCCGGACCTCGAACTGCGCGCCGAGGCGGAGGTCGACGCCGAAGGTCGCGGGGACGTGTATCTCTATGGTGAACATTTCAAAACCCCCGAGGAGGGGAACGAACTGGCGCGCATCCGGGCTGAGGAAATCCTCTGCCGGGAACAGATCTTCACAGGGGAAAGCCTCCTTGCAGCCCTCGCGCCCGGCTTCCTCTTCGAGCTCGCCGGCCACTACCGCGACAGCTGCAACCGGCGGTTCCTGCTGACCGAACTCGAGCACGAGGGGAACCAGGCCGGCGCCCTTTTCGGCGAGGGCCACCCCAGGGCAGAGGAGCCATCGCTCGTCACCTACGTGAACCGATTCAGCGCCCTTCCGGCCGACGTGCAGTACCGCCCGGAGCGCACCACCCCGAAGCCGCGTTTTTTCGGCACCATGAGCGCCCGGGTCGATGCCGCGGGCGACGGACAATACGCGGAGATCGACGACGAAGGGCGCTACAAGGTGCGCCTCGCCTTCGACCAGAGCGACCGAAGAGACGGCCGTGCCTCGCGTTGGGTGCGGATGGCCCAGCCCTACGCCGGGGCCGACTACGGGATGCATTTTCCGCTACACCGCGACACGGAGGTGCTCCTCACCTTCGTCGGGGGGGACCCCGACCGGCCCATCATCGCCGGTTCGGTGCCCAACCCGGAGACGGCGAGCCCCGTTACCTCGGAGAACCAGACCCAGTGCATGATCCGCACCGGCGGCGGCAATCAGATCCACACCGAAGATACCGACGGCAAACAGCTGATCAAGCTGCAGACCCCCACGGCGCGCAGTTCCATCCGCATCGGCGCCCCGAATCCGGGAGATGGCCCGACCGGCGTGATGATCTTCACCGAAGGATCGGAGCACGTCATCGTGCAGGGGCACCGGGAACTCACCGTGGATCAGACGGACACCGTCAGGGTCACCGGAGAGCGGACCAAGCGGGTGGGCCAGAATGAAAACATCACCATCACGGGCGGCCTCAACATGAATGTGGGCCAAGGGGTGATGACCACCATCGAGGCAGGGGGCGAAACGCACGACGTCACGGGGGGCCGACATGTCTTCCTCGAAGGCGAAGAGGTGCGTACAGTCTCGAGCGGACGGCACGTGACCGTCGAGGGCGGCGGCGAGACCTACACCGTCAACGGCGGGCGGGAAGTCACCGTTTCGGGCGGGGATACGCACCGCATCACGGGCGGCGATACGAGCACCATCACCGGGGTGAAAAGCCTCACGGTGAACGGCACGGACAACTACACGGTCAACGGACCGCGCACGATCACGGTCAACGGACCCGAGGCGCGCAACATCGCCCTGCTGGACAACATCGTTCAGGGCTTCGAAAAATCGATCAAGCTGGCGGCCGCGATCGAGATCTTCATGGGATTCAAGAACGAGACGAAGCTCTCGCTCGGCCTCGAGCAGAAGGCGATCGCCATCAGCCATGCCGCCGTAAACCTGGGCAAGGACGGCATCAAGTCCGACAACGGCAAGATCGTCCTCGGCGAGCGGGTCCTGCTCGACAACCGCATCGCCAGGATATTCGCGTGAAACAGACAGAAAGGCCCACTGACCGGTCGAACGAATGAAAGTGATCAAACCCCTGAAACTCGGACTGCTCTACAGGACCTTCGAGGCCGGGGAGCGCTGTTACCTCTCGACGGGGCTCCTCACCTTCTTTTCGTTCGCGGCATCCGAACCGGTGATCGAGACGGAGATCGATCTCTGGAAATACGCTGCCAAGGCGCTCGGCCCCGAGGCCGTGATCGACCTCGGAATGCCGAAGGCCAGGGGCGAGGTTCTGATCACCGGCCGCTATTTCGCCCCGGACGGCGCCCCGACCCCTGCGGGCCGGGTCGCATGCGGGCTGGGCGCGATCCGGAAAACCCTTTACATCTTCGGCGACCGCTTCTGGCGGCGCGGTCGAAGCGGGGCGTGGGTGATCACCGATCCGCTGCCGATGGCCCGGATGGACATCATGTATCCGAATGCCTTCGGCGGCGAGGGGTATGCCCCCAACCCGATCGGGAAGGGAGCCGCGCCCGTGGCATCCGGGCAAGGAGACCCCGCCTGGCCGCTGCCCAATATCGAGGACCCGCGCCGGCTGATCGGCTCCCAGGCGGACCGCCCGCCGCCGGCCGGGTTCGGGCCGCTCGATCTGACCTGGGCCGAAAGGTTCTCCAAGGCCGGAACCTACGACCAGGAGTGGCTCCAAACGCGTTTTCCGGGTTTCGCCGCCGACATGGACTGGACGATCTTCAACGCGGCGCCGGCCGATCAGCAGATCGAGGGGTGGTTCAGCGGTGATGAACCCTTCGAGATCGATCACATGCACCCCGACCGGCCCCACCAGCAGGGGCGTCTGCCCGGCATCCGCCCGCGCTGTTTCATGAACCGCATGGCGGGACCGGATCCTCTGTTCGAAGAGATCCCGGCCCATCTCGAAACGGTGTGGCTCTTCCCCGAGGAGGAAAAGGGCCTGATGATCCACCGCGGAGTCGCCGAGGTGGCCGACCCGGACGCCGACGATGTCCTGCACCTCTTGATCGCCTTCGAATCGATGGCGGACGCCCCACGCCCGGACGAACACTACCGCCGGGCCCTCGCAAACCGGCTGGACCCGGAAAAAGGCGCCTATTACAGCCTGCGCGAGACGGACCTGATGCCCGACGGGGAGCGCTCCGGTCTGGCCCTGCTGATGGAGGAGAGCGAGGAGGGGCAGCTGCAGGCGAGCGACAACATCCTGGCCGGGCGGCTGCAGGAAAAGGCCAAAAAAGAGGCCGCCGAGGCGCAGGCCCGGGCGGCCGCCCTGGGGCTCGATCCGGCGGCGGGGGAGCCGGACGCCATGCCGTCAGAGGAGCTATCGTTCGATCCGACCGACATCGACGCCGTGATCGATCACCTCGATGCAATCCTGGCGGAGGCCGAACGCCGTGAAGCCGAATCGCTCTCGAAGACTCGGACCCTCCTGCAGGAGCTCGGGTTCGAGGGTGAAGCCGCATTGAAGGAAGCCGCGCAGAGCGGCGGCGGCCGGCCGGCCTTCTCCCCGGAGGAGACGATTGCGCGTCTGCGCGAACTGGGTCTCGACAACCCGGAGCTCGAGCAGAAGCTCCATGATGCGAAGGCCCTCCTGGATCAGTCCTACCGCCGGTACGGGCAGTATTTTCCGCCTGCAGACCGGCCCGCGGCCGGCGATGCAGCCGGTCTGCGCGCCCTGGTCACGGCGGGATTCGAGCGCGGCGATTCCCTTGCCGGGATGGACCTGACCGGCGCCGATTTGAGCGGCCTCCAACTGGCCGGCATCGATTTGAAGAACGCCTTTCTCGAAGGCGTGGACCTCTCGGGTTCCAACCTTCAGGGGGCCGATCTCAGCGGCTGCGTCCTCGTGCGCGGCCGCCTGGCGGGAACCCGTTTCACCTCCGCCGAAATGGAGGGCAGCAACCTCGGCGATGCCGAGATCAGCGGGGCGGACTTCACCGGGGCCGATCTGCGTCAGGCCGTATTGACCCGGGCCCGGGTCAGCGGGAGCGTTTTCAGGAAAGCCACGATGGACGATGCCGACCTGTCCGAGACCGTGATGGACGGCGTCGACTTCAGCGGGGCCGCCATGCCCAAGGCCCGGTTCATCGAGGCCCGGTTGTCCGGGGCGCTCTTCGCCGGGGCTGTGCTGCGCGAGGCCCTTTTCTTGAACACCACCTTGCAGGAGGTGGATTTCAGCGAAGCGGATCTGACGGCCGGGGTGCTCGTCGGGGCGCAGTGCGAACAGGTCTCCTTTCGAGGCGCGGATCTCAGCCGGCTCTGCACGGCCGGTGAGAACGCCTTGAACGGAGCCGGCTTCGAGGGGAGCCGTTTGGCCGGTGCGAACCTGCGCGGCCTCGATTTGTCCGGCGCCCGCCTGGACGGCGCCGATCTCAGCCGGGCAGACCTCAGCCAATGCAACCTGCAGGGGGCGAGCCTCGCGAGGGCGAAGGCGGTCGAAGCGCGGTTCGTCAAAACGGACCTGACCGGGGCCGACCTTTCCGGCATCAACCTGCGCGAGGGGTCGCTCCAGCGGGCCTGCCTCTTCGAGGCCGGCTTGCAGGGTGCGAACCTCTATGGCGTGGATTTCATGAAGGCCCGGTTTCGCAACACGGACCTCCGGGGCTCTCTGTTGAGAAAGGTCTTCCTGGATCGATGGATCAAGAAACGCCCATGAATCTGGACGAACTGATCGCACGCATGCGCTCCTATCCGGGGCTCAAGAAGACCGCGCCGGTCCGGCCGACCCGCGCCGATCTGGAGCGGCTCGTGCAGTTGGGCGAACTCGTCTGCCACGCCGACTGCAGCGGAATGGACCTCGAAGGGGCGGATCTCAACGGGGGGATCTTCGAGCGCGTCTCGTTTCAAGGCGCCCGCCTCGAACGGGCCCGTCTGAGAGAAGCGGTCCTGGTCGACTGTGACCTTTCCGGTGCCGCCATGGGCGGGGCCGATCTGCACCAGGCCGTCCTCGAAAAGGGGCGGCTGATGCGGACCGACCTCCGGGGGGCGGATCTGACCGACGCCCATGTCCTGCACTGCGATCTCGGCGATGCCGATCTGAGCGGCGCGGACCTGCGGGTCGTGAAGGTTATCGAATCGGACCTTTCGGGAGCCACCCTGGCAAGGGCACGGCTCCATCGGGCCGCCCTCTACGAAACCCCCCTGCGCGATGCCGATCTGAGCGGCGCGGAACTGGAGCAGACGGTCTTTTTCGGAACCGACCTGCAGGGTGTCAGGCTTGCAGGCGCGCGTTTCCTGCGGGCCTTTTTGAAGGATGCCGTATTGACCGGCATGGACCTGAGCGGTATGGACCTGGCGATGACGCAGTTCATCGGCGCCGACCTCAAGGGCGCCAATCTGGCCGGGGCCGATCTGACCCAGGCAAGCTTCATGGAGGCCGATCTTTCGGGCGCCGTCCTCGACCGGATCCAGGGGCGCTACGCGATCTTCATGAAGGCGCAGATGGCAAAAGCCTCCCTGCGCGGCGCGTTTTTGCTTCAGGCCTCCTTCGAAGAGGCCGACCTGACGCTCGCCGACCTGTCGGGGGTCCAAGCGGCAGGCGGCATTTTCGTCAAGGCCTGCTGCCGGGCTGCGCGCTTCACGGGGGCGGATCTGACCTATGGTGATTTCAGCCATGCGGACCTGTCCGGGGCGGACCTGTCCCGGGCCGGCCTTTACCGCACGAACCTGCACCGGGTTGCGGAGAATTACACGCTGTGGAACGGTGCCGACCGCGCCGCCGCGCTCCCGACGGACGCGGACCGGGCCGCGGCGGAAGACTGGCAGCCCACCCCCGGCGACCCCAAAAACCCGATGCGCAAGGGCCCCTGATCCACAGACAACCCCAGGTCGCCAAGCGGCGGCCACGACGACCGGTGCACCGAAGGAAGGAAGCGCCGGCCCCCAGGAGGGAACGACCATGGAAAACCTCGCCGCCAGAAGCGGCCCTTTCCCCGTCTTTCAGGAATATGGAAAGATTCAGAAGGTCCAGGCGGACGGCTGCCTCGTCGAGACCCCGTCCGGGCTGGTCCAAGCCAGGCAGGCTGTGGGCTGCCTGATCCGTCCGCAGCCCGGCGACAAGGTCCTTGTCTGCGCCGATCCGGACGGCGCTGCCTACATCCTTGCCGTGCTGGAGCGCCGGCAGGACGAAGGGCTGGAGATCCGGTTCGACCGGCCGGCGGCGATCCGAGTCTCTCAGGGCCGCCTGAGCCTCGTCTCCCAGGAGGGCATCGATCTCGGCACTAACCAGGACATCCAACTGGCGGCTTCCACCCTCGAAGTGCATGCGGCCCGCGGGGAGATCACCATGGATCGGGGCGCCTTCCTCGGGTCCTTTCTGGAGATCCAGGCGGCCCGGGTCAAGGTCCTGGCGGGCGTACTCGAATCGGTGGCGGAGCGCCTCACGCAAAAGGCCAGGCGCTCCTACCGCGTGATCGAGGAGTCGGAGCACGTCAAGGCGGGCAGCCTCGACTATTTCGCCCGAAAGTGGCTTTCCTTCAAAGGCCGCTATGCCATGTTGACCGCCCGGGAAGACGTCAAGGTGGATGGGGAGAGGATCCACATCGGATAGGAGGGCGCGATGTTCGCCAATACGCAGATGATGGGGATGGATATGGCCTTTCCGGATGTGTGCCTGACACCGGCGCCTCCCGCACCGCCGATCCCGGTCCCCTATCCCAATATCGCCATGGGCCCGACCGCCAACCCGGGAACGGCCTGCAAGAAGACCTTCATCATGTGCATGCCGGCGCACAATCTCGGCACCATGATCCCCATGACGAACGGCGACAACCCCGGCGTCTCCATGGGCGTCGCCTCCGGGACGGTCATGGGGCCCCAGCGCCACCTGACCGGGGCCTTCACCGTGCTTTTCGAAGGGATGCCCGCGACCCGGCTGACGAGCGCCAGCATCCAGAACAGCACCAACGCCCCCGGGATGCGCCTCGTCCCGAGCCAGACGAAGGTGATCCTGCTCGCACCCTGAAAGGGGCCGGCGAAGCAATCGCGACAAGAGCGGCAAGGACTTCTGAGGTGAGGCGGAGAGGTCCCCCAGCCGGAGGTTCGCAGCGCTCCTGCAGGTCCAAAGGAGGAACCCGCAGCCCCCGGCAGAGATCAAAGCCCGCGGAGGATCTCCTCCCGCTTGCGGCGGTATTCGGCCTCGGTGATAAGGCCCTTTCGATGGAGATCCTGCAGGCGTTCGAGCCTGGACTCCGCGGGGTCACGGGACAGGCCGCCTGACGTACTCACCGAGGCGAGGGCCACGCGCTTCCTGTCGCGCGGATCGATCTTGACCTCGACCGCCGTTCCCGGCTGCAGAAGCGATGCCTGAAGCCGGGAGACGACCGGAGTGGCCCGGGCCTGATAGGACGCACCGCCCTCTCCGGGGCGGATCTCGAGCAGCAGGTCGACCTTGGGGTTGCGATTGACGGTGGTGCCCGTGTCCAGCGCGTCGAGGATGACGGCCGAGGCCGGAAGGCCCCGCTTCTGGAGCGCCCGGTCATGCAGAATCGGGCGGAGGACACTCCAGTATACGGCCCCGCAGATGCCCGTAAACACGAGGGTGAGAAGAATCCCTTCGAGCGGCGAGAGGACGATGACCACAACCAGGCTGATCAGGGCGCAGAGGATGCCAAGGGCCGCGATGACCAGACCGATACGGTGTTGATTCATGGCGTCTCCATGTGTCCATCCGGAGGCATCGGTTGAAGGCCGGAGGGCTTCCAGCAAACCTGAAAACGGAGATACCCTGAAACTATAACCTTCCTCCCGCGCGGTAGAAAAGACAAAAAAGCGGGGTTTGCGGTTTTGTAGGCAATGGAAAGGCGGTGCACCGATGAAACGGATATGGATCACCTCCTTGAGCGGGTCGGAAGATGCGGTCAAGCCCCTGCCGGCCGAACTCAAGACCTATGGGATCGAGGCCGGCGCGCATCTCTGGGTGGACGACGTCGAGAAGGCGGCCTGGATAGAGGCGAGAGAGGTCCTGGTCGATCCCCGGACGGCCCTGTGGGCGATCCTGGGGAGCGGCGAAGCGTTTTCCACCCCCAGCGTGCGCTATGGCCTCGCCCTGCTGGCGATCACCGTTCAGGCAAAACGAGGACGAGGATTCCCCGTGGCGCTGTTCGTGAGCGGCGGCGCGGCACCCCCGGCGGACACCCTCCCCACGCCGCTCAAGGGGGCCCAGGTGACGGCCCTCCAGGGGGCGAGCCCGGCGGCCAAGATCGTCGCCCGTCTGCACTCCGCTCCCCCGGCGGCGGCCCTGGCGGATTACCGGATCGAGGTGCATGCGTCCCCCACCCTCGGAACCTGGTTCGAGGCGGGGCCGGTCGAGGCGCCCTGGGAAGGGGCCATGGCAGGGATAGCCGGACCGGCCGAGATCACCTTCCAGGCCGTCGGGCCGAGGGGGAGCCTCCCCGAGCGATCGGTTCTGTCCTACCCGGTCAAAGGGATGCAGCTGGCGCTTCGGGAAAGGTCCTACCTGGCCTGGGCCGTGCAGAACCGCCTCGATTCCGAGGCGTCCTATTTTTTCAAGGTGCAGGGGACAGCCGATTCCATCCTGTTCGGTCCCTACGGTGCCGGGGAATCGGCCAAGGTATTCGTCATGGACTTCTGACTCCGTCGGGAAGGTAATCTTCAGGCGCCCTCGCCCACGGAACAGCCTGTTTCAAATTCATCAAGAAGGTGCCAGGCGCAGACACGTTTCGAGACCTGAAACACAAACCGTTCACTGATCCGATCACCATGAGACCCTTAGAAGGATGAACGATGAGGATGCCATGAAAAAGACACTGCTTTGCGCACTGGGATGTTGGGTGGCCTTGTTGCTGCCGCCAGGCGTGGCAGCCGCCCCAGACGCCTACCAGCCGGCGGTGGCCCATGACCCCGTCAACAACAGCTACCTATCGGTATTTGCAGACGTCTTCAATGCCACGTCGAGCATTTACGGGGAGCTCCGGGACGCTGCCGGAGAGCCGGCCGGAGATCCAGTCCGCCTCTCTGGAATGGACGGCGCGGTGATGCGGCAGTTCCCGGCCGTCGACCGCATCAGCGAGAACGGGCATTTCCTGGCGGTCTGGAGCGAATCCGCTTTCCTCCCGGATACCAATATACGGTACTGGCGGGTCCTTGGACGGCTGGTTGCCCCGGACGGCCTGCCCCTCGAAGGGAGGATCCCCATCACAGGATACGTCAGTCAGGGTGAAATGGCCCCGCAGGTTGCCTGCAGCGACGGCCTATGCCTCGTCGTCTGGCAGACTCGGGCCTGCTACAGCCTCGGTCCCACCCAGATCTGCAATCAGGCGATTGCGGCCCGCGAAGTGGATGCGAACGGGACCTTGGTTCAGGAGGAGGCCTTTCTGCTGACACCGTCCAACGAGGAGGTACGCCTACAGGCCTTTCCGGCCGTCGCCTGCGACCCCGCCAGCGGCCGCAGCCTCGTCATATGGCAGGATGACCTGAACGCGGACTCGACCGGCTGGGATATCCACGGTCGTCTTGTCGAGGCCGGCGGGGCACTGATCGGAGATGAACGGATCCTCACAGCGGCCGATGCCGACCAGACCCTGCCCGCCGTGGCCTTCGACCGGCTGGGCGGCCGTTATCTGGCGGTGTGGACGGACGGACGCAATGCCGAGGCACGGGGTGCCGACATCTTCGGGCGTTTGGTCGGCTCTGAAGGCGATTTGATCGGGGACGATTTTCCGATCTCCGACACGGCCGCTGAGGCCTTCGATCCGGCGGTGGTTTTCCTCGAAACCGGGCGGCGCTTCCTGACCGCCTGGCAGGACGACCGCGGGGGGGAGCTCACCGGTTGGGATGTCTACGGCCGGTTCCTGGATGCCGAGGGCGCGGCGGACGGTCTCGAGATCGCCGTCGCAGCGACCGGCGGCCGCGATACCCGGCCTGCCCTGGCCTACAACCCCCTGGACGTGAGCGTCCTGGCAGCCTATGAAACCGTCCAGGACGACGTCCCGGTGCAGGCATACCGGGTCATCTCCGCGCGCAAGCCGCCCACCGCCGCGGCCGGACCTGACCAAAGCGCGGAAGAAGGCTCATTGGTCACCCTGGACGGAAGCGCCTCCGCGCCGTGGGACCCGGCCGCCCCCATTGTGTCCTACCAGTGGATTCAGGTGGGGGGCCTGCCTGTGGCCCTGAGCGGCGCAGAATCCGCCGTGGCGTCCTTTACGGCGCCCCTGGGAGGCGCCCTGGGCCGTTTGCTGGCCTTCCTCCTGGTGGTGACCGACTCGGCTGGTCTTCAGGGTGCCGACATGGCCCTGGTGCGGGTGACAGACCTGCCGTTGCCGCCCGTCGCTGAGGCCGGACCCGATCAGTTTGTCGACGAAGGAACCAGGGTTACCCTGGATGGATCGCTCTCACGCCCGTCCGATCCTTTCTATCCCATCGCGGCCTTCAGGTGGCGGCAGACGGGTGGCACCCCTGTGAGCCTGTCCGGAGCGGAAACCGCCATAGCGACCTTCACCGCCCCGATGGTGCCTCTTGAAGGGGCCAGGCTCGATTTCGAACTGGAGGTCCGCGACGCCTCCGCTCTGGCCTCTTCGGATACGGTGACCATCACCGTGGATGACCGAAGCCCGAGGACCTTCAGGCTGACCCTGCCCTCCGGTGCCTACTCGGAGGTCGGCTTTCCGGTCGAGGCGGACCCGGATCTCCTGCATCAGATCACGGCACAGCTCGGGCCATACGATATTAAGCGCTTCAGGCTTTTCCGCTGGGATCCTGAGACCGGTAAAAACATCGAAATCGTCGGCCCGGGGTGGGGGGCCGAGCAGGCCTGCGTTCCGGGACGCGGTTACTGGGCGATTGCCCGCGACCCGGCCACGCTGGATATCACCGGCACACCGGCCTCCATCCGCCGGCCCTGCAGGGTCCTTCTGCACCCGGGCTGGAACCAGCTCGCCGGCCCTTTCTTCTTCGATGTCGGCTGGAACGACCGGATCCTGGTCAGCGACGGGACAGAAGAGTCGCTCATCCCTGTCACCGCCGAGGAAAACACGTTGACGAGCCGGGTGATCCTGGAATACGACAGCGCAACGGGGCAGTATGCCATCGCTTCGGGGCTGCGGATGGGACGGGGTTACTGGATCGAAAACCTGACCCCCGAGGATGTGGAACTCCTGATACCGCCGGAACCTGCGGCACTTTCGAACGGCTCGAAGACCACAGAAGCGGGAATGGGCACCTATGACGGTCCTCCGCCGCCCCTGCCGCCCGAAGGCCTGGGGAAAACACGGCGCCGCCCCTGACCGGATCCATCATCCGGACAGGAGGAGCCGGCAATGGCGTCTTCTGCAATCCGGAAAGGAAGATGCTTGGGAGATGCTCATAGGATCAAACTGTTTTACCGAGAAGACCTGCAAGCCGCCCCACGAGCAACCGGGCGGATGAGGCGCAGACAGGCTTGAAAAGTCCCTTCCGTATGGAAGTTGAAATCAAGTGCACAGACCAATAAATCCAGACAAAAAACGGTGAGGTCCCCACATGCATAAATGCAGCAGAAAAGCGCTGGCAGGATGCGTCCTGATCCTGCTGATGACCGTATCACCGGCATGGGCCGGACACGTCATCACGGAAGAGGAGCGGCTGTGGGCCAGAGAGGCCCTGCAGCAGGAAAAGGCCCTGGCGGCATCGGCTGCCGCCTCGGACACGATCGCGGTGCTCAACTTCGCCAACCGGACCGGGGCGGCGGAACTCGATCCGCTCCAGAAGGGGTTGGCTGTCATGCTGATCACCGACTTGACGCAGGTCTCATCGCTCCGCGTCGTCGAACGCGTGCGCATGCAGGCCCTGGTGGAGGAGCTGGGACTCGGGGTTTCAGGATTGGTGGAGACCGGGACGGCGCCGAGGGTGGGCAGGCTTCTCCGGGCCCGCTGGCTTGCCGGTGGGGGCATGACAGCCGACCGTGCCCCTGTCATCGACATCCGGGCCGACGTCCTGGAAGTCCCGGACAGCCAAATCCTGGGGCAGCCCGCCGCGCAGGGACCGTTGGCCGAGTTGTTTCGTATGGAAAAGGAGATCCTCTTCGGGATCCTGGCCCTCCTGAAGATCGAACCGTCGACCGAAGAAGAGGAGGCGCTGCGGCGGCCCCTGACTATCAGCCTCGAGGCCTTCCTGAGGTTCGCCGAAGGGATCGATGCCAGCGACCGCGGGCTCTATCCCAAGGCCGCCGAGCTATATGAAAAGGCCCTGGAAGCCGACCCCGGCTTCGGTACGGCGGCCGAGGCGCTCGAAGAGTTGAGGTCGCTCGGGCTCATCCCGCCGAAGCGGCGGAGCGGGGCCTTCCTCCGTTCGCTGCGCGACCGGACCTCTCTGACCGACCGTCTCTCACCCGACGAGGTGATCCGGCGCGAGCGGACACCCCAGGATCTGGACCAGCTGCCCCAACCGCTGCCCGAGCCGCCGCCGCCGCCTGAGCGCTTTCAGCCTTGACGCGAGGGCTGAGGAAAGATCTCCCCGAAAGGGGGGAAACCCGTCTCCACCAGGGAAACAGCCTCTGAGAGCAAGCGGAGTCAGAGGAAACGATCATTGCAGGTCGCAACCCAAGGCTATTCAGGAGGAAGAAATCTGCCATGAAAGCCCTAAAGATCGTCATCGGGATCCTGTGCCTGGTCAGCGTATGGTGCATCATCGGACCGGCCTCTGCGGCGGAGTTCGAATACACCCTTCACACCGGCTTTCACTTCGACCTGTGGCGGAGCGATGCGGATGAGAGCGGTTTTCAGTTCCACACGCCCATCGAGGTTGCCGGCCGCTACGATGCGTTTTCCCTGCGGGTGCTCAGCGCCGTCATGTACACCGAGACATCTCCCGAAGGCAGGGATGACGTGTCCGTCTCGAATTTCGCCGACACCAAGATCAATGCCTCCTACGAGATCATCGGCCGCTTCCCGGTCGATATCCTGATCGGGCTCGATCTGAACCTTCCCACGGGCGAGACCCGGCTGAGCGCCGATGATCTGCTGCTGTATCTGGACCCCGATCTCGTTTCCATCACCCAGCTCGGCGAGGGTTTCAACATCAACCCGACGCTCGTCCTCGGCAGGGAATGGGAGCGTTGGGCGGCCGGCCTGGGGGCTGGATACGTGTGGCGCGGAAGCTACGACTACAGCGAGGAGGTCGAGGACTACGACCCGGGAAACATCTTCACCCTGTCGGCGGAGGTCCACTATCTGCTGACATCCGCCTGGCAAGCGCGGCTGTTCGCCCAGTACGCCGATTACGGCCAGGACACGGTGCGGGATGCGGCCTTTTATGAGGAGGGGGACTTCATGATGATCGGCGTGGGCTTGGACTATTCGGCCGGTCCCTGGGAGACCTCCGTCAGTCTGAGAAGCATCCAGAGGGCCAAAAGCCGCTTCGACGAGCCGTCGGGCGGCATTCTGAAGGAGGAGGCGAACAGCCACGGGGACGAATGGGTGGCGGACCTCTTCTGCCGGTATGCGCTCGATTCCCGGACCACGCTGAAAGGGCTCGCCCAGTTCCTCTCGATCGACGCCAATGATTACCCTCGAGGGGAGGATCTTTACGTCGGCGAGCGCCAGAAATTCGCCCTCGGGCTCGCCGTGGCCCGACAGTTCCTGGCCAACCTGAGTGGAGAGGTCGGGGTCAAGGGCTTCATCGTGGACGATGACGAGACCTGGTACCACCCCACAAGCGGCCGGCGTTACCGCGGGTTGAGCGCCGCCGTCACTTTCACCGGGACCTTCTGACCGGAGCGGCCCGTGCAAGCTCGGCCGCCGCCTCCCCGGCGGCGCCGAGCCATGCCTGGATATCATGGCCTGCCGCACTGCGCTCCGCGGCCGCCAGCACTCTGCCGGTCTCCACCTCCACCAGCCGCAGATCGATCCGGGCGGTCCCCTCGATCACGAGATAACTGCCGAAGACCATCCGCTGCGCCCCGGCGATCCGCCCGAGGCGCAGTCGTGTTTCTTCATCCGCCAGCTCTCCCGAGCCCAGGTTCAGTTCCTCCAGGATGCGGACCAGCCGCTCCCGCTCGATCACCTGGTAGCCGCCTTCGACATCCAGGATCTGGATCACCCGGCCGGCGAGGGCCTCTCCCAATCCCGGGAGGGCCGACCCTTCCGGGCCGAGATCCTCGAGGTCCCAGACCGCCACCGCCGGCGGCCCGAGGGGGGCGGGAGGCGCTGCTGCGGCGCAGGCACCCAGGATCAGGGCCAGCGCATAGGCCTCGATCCAGATGCGGAACCGAGGCCGAACCACGCCGCCTTTTGAATGCGGGGCCGTCTTCCGCGCCGAACCCGTTTCAGCGCGCGCCGCCCAAGGATCGGGGCCGTGATGATGCCTAACGAGTCTCACGTGCAGGCCCTCCCGTTTCCTGCACCTTGTCGTCGGTCTTGAGCGGCCGATCCTGTTCGAGGACCCGGGCGTAGGCGAGGTCCGGCTCGATCCGGGTCACCTCGAGTTCGCCTATGGTCCGCTGCGCGCGTTGGAGGAGCCTGCCCTTGTATTCGACCGGGGGCTGCTCCTCGACGGCGGCGAAGCGCGTCCCGAGGACCACGCCCTGCTGCGCTCCGAGGTTGATCATCACCTCGTCACCGGCGGCCTCGACCACATAGCCGCGCAGCGGGTATTTCTCCATGACGGTCTCGAGGATCTGCCGGCTCAGCTGAAAAAAGGTCTTTTGGAAGGCCGGACCGGGCTGGACCTCGGCGGTGAGGATCCGGGGGATGGCGGTGGTCTCCGTGTCGATCAGGCGCAGGTTGAGGAGCGAAGCACCGGGAAGGTGGTTCAACGTCCCGGTGCCGATGAGCTTGACCGCCATGATGCGCCCCAGGCGCGATGCGGTTTCCGGGTCGGCCAGCTCGGACGAGCCCAGGTTCAGTTCCTCGAGGACCCGCTCGATCAGAACCCGCTCGATCACCCTGACGCGGCCCGAACGGTTGAGCTGCTCGGTCAGCCCTTCGGCGAGGACGATCGGAAAACCGTCGCGATCGGCCAGCCCGCCCCTTTCCTGCATATCCACGAAACTCAGGACCATCGGACGGGAGGTCCATGCATCGACCTCCTCGACGGGTGCAGCCTTCTGTTGACGATATCGTTCGGCCAGTTCCTTCACGAGCGCATCCACCCGCCGGCTGCGTGCGGCATCCCGCTCGAGATCGAGGCGCTCCTGGGCCTTTCGCGCCAGCACCGCGGTAAAGACATCGCTCTGGTCGAGCGTGAGGGCTCCCTTATAAGCCTCCAGGGCCTTGCCCCATTGCCCCTCCCGCTCATACGTGACGCCCTTGTTGGCCGTGGCCTCGACATAGTAAGGGTCGAGTTCCACCGCTTGGTCGTAAAGCTCCCGCGCCTGAGGATAGCGCGCCTGGGCGGCATTGAGACGCCCGAGACGGTTGTGGGCGACCGCCCGCTGGAAGGGCGGGGCCTCCTCCTTGCGGGTGGCCTCCTGGTATTCCTTCTCGGCCTCGGCATGCCTTCCCTGGCTGTAGAGGACATCTCCCTTGATGACATGCGGATAGGCCCGTCCGGGCGCCTTCTGCGTCACTTCGTCGGCCAGCTGCAATGCCTTTTCCGCCTGGCCCTGCCGTGCATACACCGCCGCAAGCCCTTCCTTCCCGACCGCCCCGGCTCGACCCGTCTTCTGCGCCAGGCCGTCGAAGGTCTCGGCCGCCTCCTCCAGTTTGCCCTCCTTCAGTGCGGCATACCCCTGGACCACGCGGGCATCGGTATTCGCGGGGTCTTTCGCACCGGCCTCCCCCCCGAGGGCCCGGGCAAGCGCCGGCTGTCTGGCCTGCAGGGTGCGTTCGGCCAGGCGGGTCAGCATGACCTCGGTGGTCCGGCCGCCGCCCTGGAAATAGTCGAGGACCTTCAGCTGCGGGCCGAGGATGTAGACCGTCGGCAGCACCACACGCGCGTGGTAAAGGTCGCTTACGCCGGAGGTGTCCGGCAGGAGCGGAAATCCGAGGCCTCGGCCCGCCGCGAATTCAGCCACCTTCTGTGCGGGGGAAAGCGTGATGCCCCAGACCGTCAACCGGGCCTCCCGGTGCTGCCTGGTCAGGCGATCCAGGGTCAGAAGACCTTCCTGGCTGGGGCGGGACTCCACATCGAAAAAATAGAGGATCACCATCGGGTGGTCCTTTACGGCATCGAGCGCATGTGAGGCGCCCTCGACGCTTTTTAGGGCAAAGCTCGGGGCCCTTTTCCCGGGGGGAATCTGGGCCGGGACAGCGGCAAGGCCGCCCCCCATCAGCACCACCAGGGCCGCGAGGGAAACGATCCATCCTGTTTTCAATTGCATGCCGTCACCTCCTCCGACGCTTCAAGGTTGTCCTTCTTCCTCCGGCAGGAGCCGCACGGAGAGCGGAGTCTCTCGCGCCTCGGCGAGCGTCAACTGGGCCTCCCAGGCGTGGAAGCCCTTCTTCTCGACGAGGACCTCGTAGGTCCCCGCCGGGAGATCGAGACCGAGAGGGGTCTCTCCCCGATAGGATTGATCGACGAAGACCTGGGCCCCTTCCGGGAAGCTTTCCACCACAAGGCGCGCCTGGGGCGGCACCTGTTCAGGGGTCGTCTCCTCGACCGAAGGGGTCTGCTCGACGACCCCCTGCTTCTCTTGAGGAACCGGTTCCTGTTTGAGAAAATGATACCCCAGGGCCCCCGCTGCACCGAGAACCAGGGCGACCAGCACGATCAGAAGCGGCGTCGGGCGCCCTATCCCTTTGCGCTGCACCGCCCCGCCGGAACCTTCCCGAACCGTAACCTCGGAAGGCGCACGGACGGAAGGCGGGGTGGAAGCCGCAAACACCGGAGGTTCGACAGGGGGAACAGGCGGCGGGACCAGAGCCTTCAGGCCTGCCTCGAGGGCGGCCGCCATCTCCGCGCCGGTCTGGAACCGCGCTTCGGCCGGTTTCTGCAGGGCCCGCAGGATGAGCGTCCCCAGCACCGCAGGGACCGCCGGGTTCTCGGCAACGGGGTCCACGGGCTCGTCCTGCGTAATCGCCCTGAAGATGGCGGCCAGGTTCTCCCCCCTGAAAGGCCGGACCCCCACCGCGAGTTCATAGAGGATGACGCCCAGGGAATAGAGGTCGGAGCGGCCGTCGACCCTCTGCCCGATGACCTGCTCCGGGGACATGTAGACAGGGGTGCCGAGGATCTCGCCTGCCTGGGTCCGATACTGAATGGAAGGGTCCTCGATGTGGGCGATGCCGAAATCGGTGATCTTGACGGCCCCCCCCGGCATGACGATGATGTTGGAGGGTTTGATGTCCCGGTGTACGATTCCTTTGCGATGGGCATGATCGAGCGTCTCGGCCACCTGGACCCCCAGGTCCACGATCTCGTCCAGGGAGAAGGGGCGCCGGCGCATCAGATCGCTCAGGGCCTCGCCCTCGAGGTACTCCATCGCGATATAGACCGTGCCGTGGTCCCGCCCCACATCGAAGACCGTCACGATATGGGGGTGCGGCGACAGCCGCCCCATGGCCCGGGCCTCGCGGAGGAAGCGCTCCACGAAATCCTCGCTGACCAGCCGGTCCTCGCGCAGGACCTTCACAGCCACCAGCCGATCGAGATCGGGATCATAGGCCAGGTAAACCACCCCCATCGAACCCCGCCCCAGTTCCCGCTGGACCTCGAAGCGCCCGTATCGCATGCGGCTCAACCCTCGTTCAGAAAGGCAAGGATGGTTTCGAGCGGAATCAGAAAACCGACCGAATCGGTTCCCCGGTAGCGGCCTTTGACCATGCCGACCAGGTTGCCCTGGACGTCGAAGACGGGGCTGCCGCTGCTGCCCGGATAAATCTCCATGCGAACCACCCAGAGGGGCTGACCGTCGACCTTTCGCGGCGGGCCGTTGACCGTTCCTTGAAAGACCGTCCCGCTGAGTCTGAGGGGGCATCCGATGGAATAGACCCGCTCGCCCATCCCGACGAGGCGGCGCCCCTCGCGCGGCGACACCCCCGGCGGTGCCTTCCCCGCGACCCGGACGAGGCTGAGATCCCGATGCGGTTCCAGCCTGACCGGAAGCCCCTGCAAAACCCTTCCATCGTGGAAAACCACCTGAACGCCATCGCCCCGCCCCAGGGCGTGCGCGACGCACAGGATCAGACCTCCACGGTCGAGCACCACGCCCGAGATCTGGCTCTGCGCAGCCCCCTCCCCAACCCGGATGCACACCACGGATTCGATCCTCGAAAGCACCGCAGCAGGGATATCCCTGTTGGAAACCCCTGCCGCCGGTCCTGTTGAACCGCCCAGATATTCCGTGACGAAGCGGTCAAGGGCCGCGGCCCGGGCCGGATCGGGATCACCTCCCCGGGTGAAAACCGCCAGCAACTGGGAACCTAGGGGGGACTGCGGGCGCAGCCGGATCTCCCATGCCTCCTCCCCCTTCCGGGCATCCAGGCGACGGTACCCCATGGCGAGGGTCGCCCCCCCGACCTCGAAGCCCGAACGCTCGAGCCATCCTGTCACGACCGCTTCGAGTTCCGCCGCCGGCAAGGCGTATGACTGCCACCCATTCTCCGCACGCAGATCCCGTGGCGTCAGCCCGGGGAAAAACACCTCCAGGAAAAACAGGCCAAACGCCAAAAGAGTCCTGAGGGTGCGGGCATCGGCTCCGAAGGTCGGCAGCCGTGCGGCCTTCACCGCCCCGGCCGAGGGCGCTGCCGAAGCCCCGCGGCCCGGGTTCATCCCACCACCTCGCAGAGGACCACCGTGACGTTGTCCCTCCCCCCCGCCGCGAGCGCCTCCTCGACCAGCCGGTCCACCCTGGTCTGTACAGAGCCCCCTGCGGCCAGGATCTCGTGGACACGGGCATCATCCACCATGTCGGTCAACCCGTCCGAACACAGCAGGAAACCATCCCCCGGCAGGATTTTCCCTCGAATCAGGTCGAGTTCCACGGCCTCCTCCCCGCTCACTGCACGCAGGATCACATGACGCATCGGGTGGGTACGCGCGGCCTCGGGGGTGATAAGCCCCTGCTCCAGCTGCGCCTGCACGAGGGTGTGATCGCTCGTCAGTCTTGTGAACTGAGCATCCCTGAGGCGGTAGGTCCTGCTGTCTCCCAGATGCCCCAGGACGAACCCGTGCGGGTGGAAGGCGAGGAGTTCGGCGGTGCATCCCATGCCGAGATGGGCGGGGTTCCGGCGGATGTGCTCGCGCACCCGTTCGTTGGCAGCCTTGAAGGTCTCCCGGACGGTTTGAATGACATCTTTTTCGGAGAGGGGTTGTGCGCTCTGGAAGATCTCACCGGCTGTTTCAGCAAAGGTCCGGCTGGCGACTTCGCCGGCCGCGGCGCCGCCGATGCCGTCGGCCACGAGGCAAAAGCCGAGTTCGGTGGAGATCAGGAAGGTGTCCTCGTTGTTCCGGCGTTTCAGGCCGATATCCGACTTGCCGGCCCATGCCATCCTGCTCATCGGTCTCCCCCTCCTTGCAGCGCAGGCATCGGGTGCACGTGAACATACGGCGGGAAGGTTTTCCTCCGCGCGGCGGGCGTCTGCGGCGACCATCCGTTCGCTGCATGCAACGATCACCCAAAGCGCCAACCACCCGGACACGACATAAATCAGCTCTTCTTCGACTCTACCCGAATTCCTGGAAAAGAACAATCATTTCTAAAAATTACCCGGTACCGGCAACGCTTGCCGCTTGACAACGAGGGGGCTTTCCAACATATAATTCAGAGACCGCCCTATGTTTGCAGAGTGAAGATCAGCGCAGCAGGGGACCTTTTGCCTGTTCGGTTTTACCCTGCTGGCGGCCTTGGTCCACTCGGGGATCCAGGGGATTCAGCCGTCTTTCGATCCCGCGACAGGCCGCTCTTCAGCGCTCCACACATGCGAGGTCCGGGTGAGCCCATGCAGAAACCGCCGCTTATCACCGTTCAACTGGTCCACATCCAGGGGCCGCGCAAAGGCGAGATCCAGGAACTCGACGACCCGGCCATCCTCTTCGGGCGCAGCCCCGACTGCCAGGTGTCCTTCCCGAAGGACCTCTTGATCGTATCCCGCAGACATGCTGAAATCCTCCGCGAAGGGAACCGCTTCAAGCTGATCGATCACAGCACCAACGGCACGTTCGTCAACGGCAAACGGGTCAAGGAGGCTTATCTGAAGGACGGGGACGTTCTGCTCTTCGCCGAAGGCGGACCCAAGGTGAGTTTTCTGACCCGCATCGCCGACGCGCAGCCCGAAACGGGCAGCCTTGCGGGGGCCGGCGCTGCGGCGGTTCCGCCCCAAAGACCCGTGGAGCCCTTCATCCCCCCTGTGAGGCCTGAAGGATCGACGCCCCATGCCGATGTCTCCGGGCCGGACGTGTTTCCCGGGCGACCGGAGGCCGGTCAGGCCCCGGCGGAAGCCCCCACCGGCCCATACCATCGCGGCCCGGGCCTTCCCGAGGGGGAGGCGCCACCGGAGGCCGCCGCCCCACCATCCGCAGGCACCGGTGCACCCTTTCGGCCGAGTGAGCCTTCTCCACCCGTAGCACCCCCGCAGCCCCACCCGGCTCCTCCTTCGGGCGACATCCCGGTGCAGCGCGTGCGCGCGCCCCTGACGATCTTGTACGGCCCAACCCTGCGGACATTCAACGAACTGCCGGTCATCCTGGGAAGCGGTCCGCGCTGCGACCTCATCCTGCCCCTTCCCGGGATCCTGGAAGAGCACGCGCTGTTCTTCCACCATGCAGACCGCTACTGGGTCAAGGACCTCACCGGCCGCGGCACCCTCTCCGTAAACGGACAGCCGGTCCACCCGCAGGCGGTCCTGGAGCCGAACTGCATCCTTCGCCTGACCCCGCAGGGTCCGGCATTCCGCTTTCTGGGCGAAGGACGGCTGGCCGAGTTCGAGGCGCCGGCCTTCCGGGAGCCTCAGGATTCTCCTGCGGAAATCCCCGGCGGCGCCCCTTCCGAGCCGCCGGATAAATCCGGCAAGGGCCCGCGCTCCATCCTGAAAAAGTTCTGGAGCCGCTGACCGTCCGCAACCCTGTAATGATCAGGAGGCGGCATGCAGATCCCATCCCTTCCGTTCAAGATCCTCGCCATCGCCCCTTTTCGAGGCGCCGGGGAAGCCGTCTGGCGCGACGCCCCGATCACCGTCGACCCGTCCGACCTGGACCGGGTGCTGGCGCAGCTGAGGCCGGCTTTGTACATCCCCCTGCCGAAGGAACTCTGCCCCGCAGGCGGTCTGGATCTTGCCTGGCAACACCTCAAATCGTTCCACCCCGATGCCCTGATCCAGACCGATCCCTTCCTGAAGGCCCTCGTCGAGGCGAAGGTCTTCGCCGCGGAGTCCCGCCGTCAGGGCGTCGACAACCAGTCGATCTGCAGCGCCCTGGCTGCGCGGCCCCACCTGCCGCCCATCCACTGCCCCGATGCCCCGATTTCGGAGCCGCGCGGTTCGTCCACCGGCGGAATCGACAAGATCCTCGAGATGGTCGCTCTGCCCGGAGGGAGCGGGGCGCCGGATACCTCCTCCCGGTCGATCACCGCCGTATTGGAGGACCTGCTTTCCCGGACCCTTCAGCGCATCTTCGCCGATCCATCCCATCAGGCCCTCGAAGGATCCTGGCGCGGGCTCAAGCTCCTGCTGGGTCAGGGGGCGGCGGACGGCACGGTCGAGATCGGCCTGCTCCCGGCCGCGGCGGAGACGCTCGCCGAAACCCTCGAATTCGCGCTTGATCACCTGATCGCCTCGCCGCCTTCGGTGATCCTCCTGGACCTCCCCTGCGACAGCTCCCCGTCCGGCATCGAGCGCCTCGAACGGACCGCGGCGCTCGCCGAGACTCTCCTTTCCCCCGCTGTCTGCTGGATCGGCCCGCGCTTTCTGCATCTCGAGGATTGGAGTGAACTCGACCGGCTCGCCTATCTGCCGCACACGACCGAGGGCCCGGAATTCGCCAAGTGGCGCCGGTTCCAGCAGGAATCGAAGGCGCGCTGGCTGGCCCTCACCTGCAACCGCCTGCCCGCCAGGATCCCATACGGCCCGGAAAACCCGCCCCGCACAGCCGCATTCGAAGAGAAGACGCCCCCCTGGATCGCGCCGGTCTGGGGGCTTGCCTCGCTCCTGGTGCAGAGCCTGCACCGGACGGGGTGGCCCACCGCCTTCACCCAATGGCAGCGCATCCGGTTGGAGGATCAGCCTCTTCATGCCATCGCGCAAGGACGGCAGATCCCCACGGAAATGCCTTTGAGCGAGGAGCGGCTTGCACAGTTCATCCGCACCGGCATCCTGCCGCTTGTGGCCTTACGGAACCAGGACGTGGTCTTCGCCCCGGCCGAGACGACGGCCGCAGGCACCTCGCTCGCCTACCAGCTCTTCGTCTCCGGCATCACCCAGGTTGTCTTGGGGTGCAAAGACCATTTCCCCCATGGGCTCGCCCCAGCCGCCCTCGAAAACGATCTCAAGACCGCGTTCTCGCGCTTTTGGGAGCGCACCGGGCACCGCCTCCCGGACGGATTCACCCTCATCGTCAGCAGCCCGGAAGGAGAGGATCGCCCCGAGGTCCTGATCGACCTCCTTCCCCCGCGATCCATCGTCCCATCAGGTGAACGCGTCACCCTGCAGTTTCCCTGGTCGTGACCGCCGCGGCGGATTTTTCTTTGACGTCCAGGCCTTCGAAGTAGACCCGGCTGTCGGCCTTGGTCCAGAGGCCGACATAGCCCTCGAGGGGCTTCCTGGCCTCGAAGGTCAGCACGGGCTCTCCGTCCACAGAGCACTCGGCGGAGGATGCTTGCACCCGCACCGACAGGCGGTAGCCCCGGCCCGATTCCACCTCCCGTTTCGCCTCCGCGCGGCTGACCCGCTTGCCCTTCACGAATTCGAAGACCACGGCGCTCCCCGCCAGGGCGTCCAGGGCGAAGACGAAATAGTGATTGAAGTTCCGGAAGCCGAAAACCAGGCCGCCCGTCATGTCGATGCACCCGCCCTCGAGGGTCAGGGTCGCCTCGACCGTGGCGTTGTTGACGTGGCTTTCCTTCAACACCGCCAGGGGAAAATAGTGGTAGGCCTGGATGCTGTCCAGAAACCTTTGGTATCGATCCCCGGCCATCTTCCCCATGATGTTTTTGAAGGTGCAGGAAAGCCCCTCTCCCGAACCGGAGCCTTTTTGGAGCCATCCTTGGCGCCCCCCGCGCTTCTCGGCTCGCCACTCTCCGACCAGGGTGTAAAAACCCTCGAGCGCCGCCCTGGAGTCGCCCAGCAGGTTGTAGTCGCCTGCGAGAAAGGCCTTCACCATGGGTTCCACCTGCTCCCTGCCCTGGATCGCCAGGTCCAGGAGCCGGGTGACGGCCAGCAGCCGACCCACCTGATCCAGCGCCTCCTCCATCGAATCGCGGTCATATCCCTTGAGAACCGCCTCCAGCAGGTCGCCCGAGATGTTCAGGGTGAAGCCCAGGTGCTCGAGCACCTCCGTAAGGAAGTGGATCCGCATGGAGCGCCCGAACCAGGAGCCGGCGCCCCCGCCGAACTGAAGCGTAATGTAGTTGTTTTCGGGCTCATCGGAATGAAAGATGTCCAGATTCGCGTAGTGGTACCCGAACTTGAAGCTCAGGTTCACGTACTCATCGGAGAGGACGACGTAGCTCGCCATCTGCGGCGGCGGCCCGGAGGTCATGAGCGCCATGACGTTCCTGGCGCTCAGGCCGACGGCCCCGGACCAGCTGATGCCCGGGTGAGAAAGGCCGCGCCAGAGGGCCTTCATGGGCGGAGATGCAATCGCATCGGGCGTGATTTCGTCGCAGGTGGTGAGGCTCTTCTCGAGCCCGCCGCCAAGATCCACGAAATACAGCGCCACGGGGATATTGGCGGTCATCCTGACCGAACGGACCCCCTCCTCGCCCGCCTCCTGCGAAAGCCCGAACATCTCTTTCACCACGGTCTCATGGCTGTAGCGGATGATGTCATGAATCGTCTCGCAGTTCTCGGGCGAGAAGGAAGGCGACTTCGGGTCCGTGAGGTTCAGCGGAGAGACCCGGGCCATGACCTCCTTCATCTTCCGCCGGACGGGGCTTTGGAAAACCCCTTCGCCCGGCAGCGAAACAGGGGCGTCGAGTCCGGCGACCACTCCTTTGTAGACGGTCGTGCTGTCCGCCACCAGGGTGATCTCGTCCCCCTCCTTCAACACGCCGGTGGCGTCGCCCGCCTGCACGACCATCGGGACCCCGAACTCCCGCGCGACGGAGGCCAGATGGCTCGCCACGCTCCCTAGATCCGTGATGATGCCCCGCAAGGAACCCACGAACCGGGCGTATTCGGGGGAAGCGGCCTTGGCCACCAGGATGGCGTCTCCGGGGACGGAGGCTCCCTTCACCCTCGATGCGTGCAGGACCCTGCCGGATGCCGCCCCGCCGGAGGCGCGGCTTCCTCCCGAAAAGAGGACAGCGTGTCCTTCGAAGGCATCCGCCCCGGACATCTCCTGCGGGCGGGAGTGCGTGATGCCCAGCGGACGCGACTGGAGGATGAAAAGCCGGCCGTCCGGATCCATGCACCATTCCATGTCCTGCGGTGCGCCGAAGTGCCCTTCGAGCTTCAGCGCCCACTGCGCCAGTGCCCGAACCGACGCATCATCGAGCGACGGCTCCTCACGGTCCCGCCCCGTCAACTCCTCGAGGCGCGTCCCCCCTCCCTCCGCCGTCACCATTCGGTAGGGCTTGGGACTGATTGCGCGCCTCGTGATCTCCCCCGTTTCACGGTCCACATAAAAGGTATCCGGGGAGGATTCGCCCGAGACCAGAAGTTCGCCAAGCCCCCATGTCGCTGTAACCATGACCTCGGAAGGCCCCTCCCTGGACGATCCGGAAGGATCCACCGAGTAGACGACGCCGCTCGCAAGCGCCCCGATCATCGTCACCGCCGCCACGCACATCGGCGTAGCGTGGTCGTCCAGACCGGACCGCATCCGGTACCGGATGGCGCGGGGGGAGTATTTGCTGGCGAGCACCGTCTTGTAGGCCTCGATCATCTCCGCCCGGCCGACGTTGAGCACGGTCTTGTACTGTCCGGCGAAGGACGCCTCCGTGTCTTCGCCTACTGCGGTGGAGCGCATGGCCACGCGGACCCCTTCACGGGTCTTGCCCTCCAGCGACTCGTAGGCCTGATGCAGGGCCTTCTCGAGCTCCGGAGGAAGGCCGGCCCGGAGGATTTTTTCCTGAATCGATGCGGCGACCGGATCGAGCGACTCGCCCCCCTCCGGGGTCAGCGCCCCGAGCATCTCGTCGATCGGCCCGTTCAGGTCGTTGCGCTCGAGAAACAGCCGGAAGGCCTCTGCGGTGACGACAAAGCCCGCCGGCACCGGGAGCCCCAGAACGTTGCCGATCACGGCAAGGTTGGTCGCTTTGGAACCGGCAACGGCGGTCATATCTTCGGTGAGATCCTCGAACGGGAGCACCAGATCCCCGGAACTCCGCCCAGGCGAAACCTCGAAGAGCGGGCGGATGGCCTTGTCGACCTCTCCGCAGACCCGCACCAGCCCTTCGTAGCGTCCGCCGGAAAGCGCGTTGAGGGCCTGGACCAGCTTTTCCGTGGCCGCGAAAAGGCGGTCATAACGACGCTCGACGGCGCTGAGCGCAAAGCCCTGGCTGTCCTCCTGGAGCAGTTCCAGTTCGGAGATGATGTTCAGCGCCTCGCGGTTCTGGACCAGAAAATCCCTGTACCAGTTGTATTTCTCGGCAATGCGCCCGTCCAGGTTGACGAGGAGCGTGCACGCATCCTCCTTGCCGAAAAGATCCGCAATCAATCCCATATCCCACCTCCGAATCTCGCCCTGGCAAACGGGCCGGTTGACCTCGCTCTACGACCGCTCGCAGCCTTGTACCCCTGTCCATCCATCTCATTCCCGCGAACGGGTCTTTTCTCAGCCGGACCTGCCGCACGAGCGACAGGACGCGCTCCAATAGGGTTTCCATCCGGAAATGGTCTTTTTTGCCAATCTCGGCGTCAGTCTGCACGTTTGCTTGTGCGGCGACCACCAGGTCACCTCCGCGCAAACGCTTGATTTTCTTGATATTAGCAAAAAATCCTCATTTCCGGACTGGAAACTGGGTTGTACCGGAAAATCATTTCCGGATCGAGACCAGGCTATAAGTTTTCCAAAAAAAAGGAGCGCGGACCTGATGATACCATCCGGCACCCGCCGCTCCAACCAATAACGGGCAGTCTGCGTGCATCTCCAGGACCCTGGTTTTTCTCCACACCCTGTCGAGCGCGACGAATCCGCTGCCTCGGAGCTCGCAACCCGCCTCTTCCGGGTATTCCAAAAGCAGCCGTTGGTGCAACGCTCCCGGCTTTCAGTCACACTCCACCGGCTGCAGCCGGGCCTCTCCCCGCTCAGCGGCAGGCGGCAAATCCACGAGGATTCCTTCTCAGATATGGCCTCACTTCGGTCGCGGGTCGATTCCGTAGCGCTTCATCCGCTTCCAGACGGTCACCCGGCTCACGCCCAGGATGTGTGCGGCCCTCGACTGGTTCCCCCCGGTCTCATGCAGGGCCTGAATGAGTGCATCCCGCTCGAGCGTTGCCACGGCATCCAGGTCCTTTCGAGGCATCCTGGCAGGTGCGCCGGTGATCTTTGCCGGCAGATGCTCCAATCCGAGCATTTCCTTTTTGCAGAGGACAAAGGCGTATTCGATGGTGTTTCTGAGTTCGCGGACATTGCCCGGCCACGCATAGGCCGTCAGGGCTTCGATCGCCTCAGGAAGCAGGCCGCTGACGGATTTTCCGGTCTTGATGGTCTGCTGGCGGATGAAGTGCTGCACCAGCAACGGGATGTCTTCCCGACGCTCGGCCAGCGAGGGGCAATACACCGGAAACACGTTGATTCGAAAAAAGAGATCTTCCCGGAAGGCATTTTCGGCGGTCAACCTTTCGAGGTCCTTATGGGTGGCGGTGATAATCCGAACATCCACGGGGATGGACCGGTGGTCCCCCACACGTTCGATCTCCTTTTCCTCCAGGACCCTCAAGAGCTTCACCTGGACCGCAGGGGGGATGTCCCCGATTTCGTCCAGGAAAAGAGTCCCCTCGTGGGCCGCCTCGAAGCGGCCGATGCGGTAGCGATCGGCACCGGTGTAGGCCCCCTTGACGTGGCCGAAAAGCTCGCTTTCCAGCAGATTCGGATTCAACGCGGCGCAGTTGACCTTGATGAACGGCTTCTCACGGCGGGGGCCGGCATGGTGAATGGCCCTCGCCACCAGTTCCTTGCCCGTTCCACTCCGGCCCTGAATCATGACAGGGACCTCCGTCTGGGCAACGTTGTCGATCAGGTCGTAGAGCCTCTGCATGACAGGCGATTCACCGACCAACCCGTAGTAGCCGTCTTCGAGCTGAAACGTCCTGCGCAGGGCGCCGATCTCCTGCTGCACCCGAACCACTTCAGACAGATCGGACAGGATCTCGATCGCCCCGAGGATCTCACCCTCTGCATTACGCAAGACCGTCGCGTTCTTCACGATGTGCACGGACCGCCCCTGCTTACTCGTGAGAAAGCAGCGTTTGGCCTTGACATCCCCTGTCGAATAAAGGCTGCACCAGGCTTCTCCCGCCCCCCGTCCGAAGATCTTGCATCCCGTGCAGTTGAGGGTGCGGCAGGACGCCCCCACCAGTTCCTCGGACCCATAACCGGTCATCTTCTCGGCCGCCGGATTCAGATAGAGAATCTTCCCTCCCGAATCCACCACCAGCAGGCCATCCCGCAGGGTGTTGACGATGGTCTCCCAGTAATCGGCAATTCTCATCCGTCTGTCCTCCTCACACCTCGAATCTCGCTCGCGCACCCCTTAGAGCGTAAACCCCGCATGTCATCGGGATGCAATGATATCCCTGAAAGGCGGAACCGGCAACGCGGGGCAAGCAGCGGGCCTTTGCCAAACCAGGTCACCCGACATAGGCTCCCTTGTTCATCCAATCTGCTTCCTGAAAATCATTAACAGCGGAAACACTGTTAACGCTAAATTGTTAATAAAAGTTAATATACTTGAACTTCGACAAGCGGGCAACGGCTTTTACTCGCATTTATTTCAAATACTTATATAGCAGACGCCTCCGCCCTCGGGTTTGGCATCGGTATTGCTTCATAGCATCTAAAGGATGGCACCCGCCGACAAAACGTCCATCCTCGAAAAGGCTCCAGAGCGAGCGGGATCTCCATCGCATCCCGCAGGTCTTCGCAGAACAGTGAGATGAAGGGGAAACGGGAGGAAACGATGAAGCGGACTATGGCACGGATGCGTCGGTTTTGGTTGCCGCTTTTCGCTGCGGCGCTCATTGCACCGGTTTGGGCCCTGGCGCAGGTCAGGGTCGTGGACGAAAATCAAGCGCCTGGACGCACGATGGCCCAGCAGGCGACCAAGGAACGAACGGTCTGGATCACGGCCGACCATTCCAGGCATGAGCCGCTCCAGCAGACCTTTCAATCGGGGCCGGAGGTCACCAAGGCCTGCCTCTCCTGCCACGAACTGGCGGCCGGCCAGTTCCACAAGACCATCCACTGGACATGGCTGGACCCGAGCCGGCCGCCAGAGGAGCGGATCGGCAAGGCGGGCATCACCTTGAACAACTTCTGCATCAACGCGCAGTCCAACTGGCCACGGTGCACCTCGTGCCATGCAGGGTATGGCTGGAAAGACGAATCCTTCAACTTCAAGGATGAATACGCCGTCGACTGCCTCGTCTGTCACGAACAGACAGGCACCTACAAGAAATTCCCCACAGGTGCGGGCCACCCGGTCGACAAGCCCACGGTCTTCAAAGCGAATGGGAAACTCTACGAACCGCCGGACTGGAACAAGGTCGCCCAGAGCGTCGCCCGCCCTACCCGCAAGAACTGCGGCACCTGTCACTTTTTCGGCGGCGGCGGGGATGCCGTCAAACACGGGGACCTCGATTCGTCCATGATGATGCCGAACAAGGCCCTCGATGTACACATGGGGACGGACGGGCAAGATTTCGACTGCGTCCGTTGCCATACCACCGAACTGCACCGAATCGCGGGGAGGATTTATTCGAACCCGGCGGCCGGCCACCGGAAGAGCCTTGTCGAAGACGACCTCGCCGCCAAGATCATGTGCGAATCCTGCCACACCAGCACCCCGCACAAACCGGGTGTCAAGGCCAACGACCATACGGACAAGGTGGCCTGTCAGAGCTGCCACATCCCGGCCTTTGCGCGGGAATTGGCGACCAAGATGTGGTGGGACTGGTCGACCGCCGGCCAGAAGAAAGAGGGCAAGCCCTTCGCCGAGAAAGGGCCGCACGGCAAACCTTCCTATGACTCCCTGAAAGGCAGTTTTGTGTGGGAAAAGGATGTCGTTCCTGAATACTTCTGGTTCAACGGGGCGATCCAGACCCTGACGGCCCAGGATGTCGTCGATCCGTCCCGGACCGTGGCGGTGAACACACCCCTCGGCAGCCCCGACGATCCCATGTCGCGGATCTTCCCCTTCAAGGTCCATCGGGGGAAACAGCCCTATGACAAGATCAACAAGACGGTGGTCATCCCCAAGCTCTTCGGTCCCCCCGGCTCAGGGGCCTACTGGGCCGACTGGGACTGGCGCCGATCGATCGAAATCGGCATGCAGACCGCCGGGATCCCCTTCAGCGGTGAATTCGACTTCGTCGAAACCTCCTATGTGTTTCCGATCACCCACATGGTTGCGCCGAAAGAGCAATCCCTGCAGTGCATCGAATGCCACAGCAAGGAGGGGCGGCTGCAGAACCTGGCCGGCTTCTACATGCCGGGGCGCGACCGCAACCCGGTGGTTCATTTCCTCGGCTGGGCCGTCGTCCTCGGCTCCCTGCTGGGCGTATTCGTTCACGGAATCGGCAGAATGGTCGCCGGCCGCCGAAAGGAGAAATAGACATGGAATCCCGCATGACCAACATTTATCTTTACACACGCTACGAACGCTTCTGGCACTGGCTGCAAACGATCCTGATCCTCTTGCTGCTGGTCACGGGGTTCGAGATCAACGGCCTCTTCAGCCTGTTCGGATTCAAAGCGGCGTCAGAAATCCACAATACAGCGGGGATCGCCTGGCTGATCGCCTTTGCGTTTTTCATCTTCTGGCTTTTCACCACCGGTGAGTGGCGTCAGTATATCCCCACCACGAAGAAGATGCTCCTGGTCATCCGCTATTACAGCTACGGGATCTTCCGCGGCGAATCGCACCCGGTCCCCAAGAAAAGAGACGCCAAACACAACCCGCTTCAGCGGCTCGTGTACCTTTCCCTCGCGGCCCTGCTGCTCCCGGTCCAGATGGCGACCGGCCTCGTCTACTGGGGCTACAACTCTTGGGCAGGGTGGGGGTTGAGCGGTCTGTCCCTGACGGTGGTCGCCGCCATCCACCTGGCCGGCGCCTTTGCCATTCTTTCCTTCCTCGTCGTCCACCTGTACATGATCACGACAGGTCACACCCTTTTCGCCCACACGAGGGCCATGATCAGCGGCTGGGAAGAAGTTCCCGAAGGAACCGAAATCGAGGACTGGGAGCGCAAGCCCAGAAAGGCCGAGGCCGGGGTCTGCTGAAGCCCGCTCCATCCGAACCGCCGCAGACCCTCTGTTCGGCCGCCCGGGTTCCCCACGGGCGGCCGTTTCCGGCTCCCGAACACGAAACCCGCTTTCTATTCGGAAACACATCCTCCGAAACACATCCGGCGTCCTGGCACCCCCTTTGACTCCCCGGTCCGCAAGACCTGTCAGCGACCGCAGGCCATCCGCATTTATCTTTCAGAGTGCATGAAATTGGGGTATTTTGACAGCAGGAGGTACCGTGCTCGTCCGGGTCGTTCAACGGGTCAGAGCAACGGGGGGAGACCCGGAAAATGGGCTTCTCCCGCCGGGCCGTCCCATCTGGAGACCTGAAGCGGCGTGCCGGCTGTCTTTTCGCGGATATTCAGCGGATGCGGGCCTCCTGCCTATCCAGGTCGAGGCCTTTTGCCCGACAGGCAAGTCCGGCGATGTCTGGGCCGCCCACTTCGTGCCAAAGGCAACTTCAGCGATGTTATGATGATGATCTTTTCTCCCACCGCTCTAAAATGGAGGTCTGGACCCTCATGAGCCAGACAGAGAAAACCCGATGGATCGAGCGTCTGATTACGGATTTCATCGACCACTCGCCTGAAAACACCCTCCAGAACGCCGCGAACGAAAAGGCCTTCGCCTCGCCTCTGATAGGCTTCGCGAGGGGCGATGACCCCTTGTTCGAGGCCTTCAAAGAGCATGTCGGCCCTTTCCACCTGACGCCCTGGGAGATCTTCGCGCTCACCTTCGAGGACCCTCATGTCCGCCCTGAGGAGATCAGCGTCATCAGCTGGATCCTCCCTCAAAACGCGCTCACGAAAGCGGAAAACACCCGGGAAAAGACCTACCCCTCAGAGAGGTGGGCCAGAGGGCGCATCTTCGGCGAGATCGTCAACGAAAAGCTCCGCCGGCATGTCGTGGAAAACCTTGCGTCCAAGGGCATCCAGGCCGTCGCCCCTGTGCTCAGCCCTCAGTTCAGCTGGCGGATATCCCCGCGCTACGACTTCGCCTCCACCTGGTCCGAACGCCATGCAGCCTTTGCGGCCGGCCTGGGGACCTTCGGCCTGTGCGACGGGTTGATCACTCCGGCCGGAAAAGCCATGCGCACGGGATCGGTGGTGGCACGCGTCCAGGTTCCGCCCACGCAAAGGCCTTACACCGACCATCGGGCCTACTGCCTCTTTTTCAGCCGGGGGATCTGCGGCAAATGCATCCCCCGCTGCCCGGTCGGGGCCATCACCGCCAGGGGTAAAGACAAACGCAAGTGCGCCGCGTACGTCGGCGGGGCCGCAAGGGAATATGTCAAGCGCCGATATGGCCTCGAAGGCTATGCCTGCGGCCTGTGTCAAACGGGCGTCCCCTGCGAATCGGGCATCCCCGCCGGAGACTGATCCGGTGCACGTCATCGGCCCATGGATCGCGCCGCCCTGGTCTTCGCATTCATCGGCAGCATGCACGAACCTGTCACCAGGGCACCGGGAGGAGCATCACAAAATGAAGCATTTTCGCAAGGAATTGTGGTTCGAGGCGCCCACGCGGCGGGCCTTCATCAACATAACGCCGCAGGTGGAAGACTGTGTAAAGGAAAGCGGGATTCAGGAAGGCCTTGCGCTGGTGAACGCCATGCACATTACGGCATCCGTATTCGTCAACGACGATGAGTCCGGGCTACACCACGATTACGATGTGTGGCTCGAAAAGCTGGCCCCTCACGAACCGGTCTCTCAGTACCGTCACAACGTCGGGGAAGACAATGCAGACGCCCATATGAAGCGTCAGATCATGGGGCGCGAGGTGGTGGTCGCCGTCACCGGCGGCCGGCTGGACCTGGGGACGTGGGAGCAGATCTTTTACGGGGAATTCGATGGGAGGCGGCGGAAGAGAGCGCTCGTCAAGCTGATCGGAAGTTAGAACTGTTTTACCCTCGCTGAACCAGGGTTCGATCCAAGATCTGAAATCTCGAGAAGGGGATAGTTCACGGCAAAGAGTGATCAAACCAGCAGATACTTCTTCCGGATCTCGTCGTTGTCGCGCAGGTCGTCGATGCTCCCCTGGTAGGCGATCGTGCCGTTGTCGACGATGTAGCCCCTGACGCTGAGGCTCAGGGCGACGCTCTGATTCTGCTCGGCCAGGAGGACGGTCAGGCCGCGCAGGCCAAGCTGCCGGATCTGCTCCTCCAGCATCTTGACGATCAGGGGCGCCAGCCCCTCGGTAGGTTCGTCGAGCAGTAAAAAGGAGGGGTTCGTGACGAGGGCCCGGGCGATGGTCAGCATCTGCTGCTCTCCGCCGCTCAGGAACCCAGCCCGGCGGGACCGGATCCTCCGCAGGTCCGGGAAAAACCGGTAGACGGCCTCGCGGTCCCAGCCGTCGGGTTTGTCCGTATTCCGCTCCGAGATCTCTAGGTTTTCGTCTACCGTCAGGTCGGCGAACACGCGGCGGCTGTCCGGGACATAGCCCATGCCCCTCCGAACCATGATATAGGGTGGCTTCCCGGTGACCGCCTCGCCGTTGAAACGGATGGAGCCCTGCCGGGGCGGCACCAGGCCCATGATGCTCTTCATGATCGTACTCTTGCCGGCGCCGTTGCGCCCGAGGAGGGACACGATCTCGCCCTGGCGGACATCCAGCGACACGTCGAAAAGGATGTGACTCAGGCCGTAATAGGTGTGAATGCCCCTGACCTCCAGCATTAATGGCCTCCCCCCAGATAGGCTTCCTGAACATCCGGATCGGCCCGGACGACCTCTCCCGGGCCCTGAATGATCGTGGCGCCTTGCCGCATGACCATGATCTCGTCGGCCATGGCGAAAACCAGTTCCATGTCGTGTTCGCAAAAGAGGATCGTCAGGCCCATCTCCCGGGTCAAACGCCTGATCAGGCCGATGGTGGCGGCGGTTTCCTCGGGCGACATGCCGGCCGTCGGCTCGTCCAGGATCAGGAGCTCGGGGTCGTTGCCGAGGGCGATGGCAATCTCGAGGACCTTCTGATCACCGTAGGCAAGGGTCGAACTGACGGCGTCCACCCTGTCCGACAGGCCGACCGCATCGATGATCCGCATCGTTTCTTCCCGGGCCAGTCTCGCCGCCGGCGTGAACAGATTGAAGGTCTTCCGCTGGCGGGACAGGATGGCGGCCTGAACGTTTTCGAAGACGCTCAGCCGGTGGAAGATGTTGACGATCTGAAAGGACAGGCTGATGCCGCGCCGGCAAATCGTGTAGGGCGGCAGACCGGCGATGTCTTCACCCTTGTACCGGATCGAGCCGCCGTCGGGCTTCAGGTGGCCGGTAATGAGTTTGAACAGGGTGGATTTTCCAGCCCCGTTCGGCCCGATGACCGCGACGATCTTTCCCCGTTCAACGGTGAGATTCCCCTCGCTGACCGCCATGAACCCGTCGAACGACTTGCGGACGTCCCTGACCTCGAGCATTTAGAGATCCTCCATGGCGGCCCGGCGGCGGGACCCCCACCTGGCCGTGAAATAGCCCAGCACCCCCTCCGGCAGGAAAAAGATCAGCAGCATGAGCATGACGCCGAGGATCAGGGTCCAGTACTCGGTGTGAATGCCCATCACGGTCCGCAGGACGACCACGATGGCGGCCCCGAGCATGGGGCCGAAGAAGGAGAACCATCCCCCCAGGAGGCACATGATCAGGATCTCCAGGGACAGGGTCCAGAACATCATGTCAGGGAAGACGGACCCCTCGATGGTCACGAAGAGCGACCCGGCGACACCGGCGAAGAAACCGGCGACCATGAGCCCCACGAGCTGTTGCCGCTTGACGTTGACCCCGATGGCCTCGCTCCGCTCCGGGTTGTCGCGGGTGGCCTGAAACACGCGCCCGAACGGGGAATTGACGATCAGATACATCACGAACAGGCAGACCAGGGTCACCGCGCTGGTGAAATAATAGGCGTTGTCGATGGAGGAGAGGGCCTCCGGGATCGGCACGCCGTGGATGCCGTCGTCCCCGCCCGTAAAGGAATACCAGCGGTACACGATGGCCCAGACGAGGGAGCCCAGAGAGATCTGGAGCATCCCGAAGTAGAGCTTGGAAAGCCTCACGCAGATCCAGCCGATCAGAAGGCTCAACAGAAGCGCGGCCACGGGTGCAGCCAGATAAGCCCAGATCGACGGGAGGCCGGTCTTCACCCGCATGAGGGCGAAGGTATAGGCGCCGACACCGTAAAACACGGCATGGTGAAACTGATACAGCCCGCCATAGCCGAGCACCAGGTTGAGGCTCATGGCCAAGAGCCCGGTCACCAGGACCAGGGAGATCAGATAGGTGTAAAACCTGCTCAGGAACTGCGGCGCCACGGCCATGCACGCAACGGCCGCCGCGAGCAGGAGCCAGGTCTTTGGACTGAATACCCCTTTGGACACGATGCACTCCGTTACCAGGTGGCTTTCAGCAAGCCCGTCGGACGAAAGATGAGGACGATGACCACGGCGGCATAGGGGAACACGATGGCGAACTGGGGCAGGATCAAAATGCCGATCGCGTCGGTCAACCCGAAGATCAGGGCGCCCAGGAGCGCCCCCCAGATATTGCCCAAACCGCCGATGATGACGATCAGAAAGGCCTGGATGATGATGGCATGATCCATACCCTGGGTGATGTTCTGTGTCGGGGCGACCAGCGCGCCGCCCAGGCCGGCCAGAAAGCAGCCGATGATGAAAACCGCCGCGAAGACCCAGCTGACGTTGATCCCCACGGCGCCGACCATCTCCCGGTCGACCGATGCCGCGCGGGCGATCTTGCCGATCTTGGTCTTGTTGGTCAGGAACCACAGGCCGAAGGCCACCACGGGGCCGACCAGCAGGAGGAAGAGGTTGTAGCGCGGAAAAGGGAGATTAAGGATAGTGAAAGAACCCTGGAGCATCGGCGGGAGGGAGAGCGACCGGTAATCCGAACCCCACACCAGCTTGACCAGATCCGAGAAGACGAGCATGAAGGCAAAGGTGAACAGGAGCAGCATCAGGTGCTCCCGCTCGTACAACCGGCAGAAAAGCCCGCGCTCCACGATCAGGCTGATGAGAGCCACCCCGAGCGGGGCCGCCAACAGGGCGACCGCGAAGCCGGCCGGCCCCCCGATGAAGACCGCGACCGAGTAGGCGAGAAAGGCGCCGATCATGTAAAGCGAGCCATGGAACACGTTGGGGATGCGCAGCACCCCCAACACGAGGCTCAACCCCGATGCAACGATGAAGAGGATGGTCGTCCGGCTCAAACCGACCAGGACCTGCTGGAGCAGAGCTTCCCAGGACACATGCGCTGCGAATTCCATTTTGCGAAGCCCCCAGGGTGTCGGTGAATTTCCTGTCAAGGCATTCAAGGGCCGGAGGCCGCCGCTGGCGGCCGCGAGGGCGGCGGTATCCGGCCCTTGTCTGTTTCGGAAAGAGGGGCTATTTGGCTTCGCGCGTCTTGGCGATCTCCTCGCAGCTCGGTATGATCTCTTCTGCCGGTATAGTCACGATATCGGAGGCAATGAGAAAATCGTAGCCCTCCACCTTCTTGGTCACCCCCATGTACATGGGCAGCATGGCCTGGTGGTCGCAGGCACGAAGGGTCACCTTGCCGACCGGTGTGGCCAAGTCCATTCCCTCGACGGCATCGATGAACTTCTCGGTATCGAAGGCGCCGGCCTTCTTGTACCCTTCGATGATGAGCTGAGCGGTGATGTAGCCGTAGAGGGCCCCCACCTTCGGCTCGCGTCCGAAGGCCTTCTTGAACTCCTCCACGAAGCTCTGATTTTCCGGGGTTTCCGGATAGTAGTAGAAGTAGTTCGAGGTCCCGATCACCCCTTCAGGCGCTTCCAGGCCGAGGGGCTTCAAGGTGGACAGTTCCGTCGCGGTGTGCATGAAGAAGGGCACCTGCTTGTTGAAGCCGGTCGCGTGGGCGGCCTTCAGGAAGGGGACGCATCCGGCCCCGCCGGTGGCGATGATCACCGCATCGGGCTTCGCCGAGAGAATCGACGTGATGTAGGGCGTGAAGTCCGGTTCGCCGAGCTTCCACCAGGACTGCCCCAGGAGCTCGACCTCGGGCTTCAGCTCCTTCAGGTGCTTCCAGGCGTTTTCGGCGATGGCGTGACCGTACTCATAATCGTCCCCGGCGATCCAGTATTTCACATAGGGTCTTTTCGCCAGGCCGGCCGCGGCGGCTTTTCCCGCCACCGTCGTGTTTTCCGTGATCTGGAAGACATAGCGATGGCCCGCCTGGCCGCTGATCTTGTCGCTCTTGGAGAACGTCGCAAAGAAGGGGATCTTTTCCTTCTCCGCGAGGTCGGAAATCGCCAGGGCCAGGGCGCTGTTGATCGTGCCCATCAGGATGTCGACCTCTTCCCGCATCAGCAGCTCCTTGGCGGCGGCCAGCCCGATGTCGACCTTGAACTTGCTGTCCCGGGTGACGAATTCGATCTTCCGGTCCAAGACGCCCCCTTCGGCGTTGACCTTGTCAACAGCCAGCTGGAAGGCATCCCGGACATCGTTCGTGTAGGTGCTCGGCGGCCCGGAGTAGCAGTCGACGATCCCGACCTTGATCGGCTTTTCGGCAAGCGCCGAACCAACGCTCCAGACCAGTACCAGACTCAAAAACAAACCTGCCAGCATCATCCAACGTCTCATCCCCTCATCCTCCTTCACATCATAGGGTTCATAGATCGGATACAGCCATCGGAACGCGGGAGTTCATTCCCGTACAGCCTGTTCGTCTTGACAGCGCAAGATGCGACAAGATGTCCGTTTCTTCTGCCGGTTCTATTTTCAACGCTGAAACAACACCGTCTCGGAGCGCGGAAACACGAGGCTCCGATCGAGAAACGCATTTTAACCGTAGCAAGGTTGCACTGGAAATGAATGATTTTCGGTTATGCCGGGTTGATCGATTATGGATCGGTTGTGGAGTGTTTTACATAACACACTTTACTGCAGGTAGTCAAAAACAATTGTGTAAACGAGATGATAATGGGAGTAGAGAGCGCATGCCAGCTGACATGCTGTCCATTGTCAGGCAACCGACGGGGTGGATACGGTGAGATCGGTCAGCGGGAAAGTGTGCGGCAACCTTCCGCCGCCGGACCGCCCTTACCGGGCAATCAGGCCGCTCACCTTGAGCCGCCGGACGACAGCCGGAACCATGGCGGCCCCCAAGGCCCCGAAAAGCATGCTGAACGATGCACTCAGAAGCGCGTGCTGAAGGACGACGGTCTTGTCCATGCCCATCAACCCATCCACCAGAGCAACGGTTCCAAAGCGCGTCGCGGAGGCGAGGGCGCCTGTCACCACCGACCAGAGAAGGCTCGAGAACAGTGCAGGGTGGAAGGCGGCCGCCAGATCCACCACCAACCCCGGCAGGGCGAACTTCAAAATCATCAGCGGACCGCCCTTGCCCATTCCCAGGAGCATGCACACGAAGCCCGCCACCAGCCCCACCAGGGTCGCCGCTCCGAACCTCGCCACACAGCCGCGACCCAGCATGATGAAGAAGATCGTGAAAAACATCGCGTGGCCCGGGATATTCAAATGCAGGCGCAGCGCTGCGCGCGCGATGACGACGAAGGTTGCGCAGAAGGCGATGCAGAGCCCCTCCTGCAGCGTAAAACGTTGGCCCGTGCTGGAACTCACGCTCGCCCTCCCTTCTTCTTCTTGCCGGTCACGGTCCAGGCTCCGTTCACCGCCTCGACCCGCAAAACGGGCTTGCCCTCTTTCAGCTCCGGTCTGAGCCACCCCTGGGAATCCACCATTTCACCGGCATGAAGGCGAAGCCCCGTTCCGTCCTCAACCGCCTGGATCCCCGTTTTCTCCAAGATTTCGCCTACACTCACCCGGCCGTCGAGGTCCCGTATCCCCTCGAGCGAAATGAACCGGCCGTCGCGGCCGGTGCTGCGCAACCCAACCCCCGACAGCGCACCGATGCACCCTTGTCCTGTCTCCCCCAGCCACCAGACCCACACGCCGAGTCTTGCCGCCAGGGCCCGGGCCTCCGCGATGGTCAGGACCTCCCGCTGCGCCCTGAAGCCCAGGTCCTGCAATTCATCCGGCACGGAGGAACGGTAAGCCACGCACAGCCCCGGATTCGCACCCTCGTGAAAGTGGTCCATCAAGAACGCTTTGGCAGTCTCCGCCGCCTCCAGCATCACGTCTCCCTCGACATCCATTTCGATGCAGGCGCTGCTGTTGTGCGAGGTGTAAGGGATATCCGGGTGCAACAGCAGTTGATGACGGGTCACGGTCGTCTGCGCAGAGAACCCCTCTTCCCTCAGCGACGCAGCCAGCATCCGCGATAGACGCCCGGTGCCGATGCTTTCTTCGTTGTCCGTGTCATCGATAGCGATCAAAAGCTTCATTCCGATTTTCCTTCCATAGGTTGTCCGACAAAATCCTCCGGCGGGGCGCCGCATGTTCGCTCCCCCGGTATCGGCTCCCGCACCCCGTAGCCTCTGGCCTCCGCCGCCAGCGCCGCCTCGTTTGCCGTATGGATGACGCGGACCATCAAAGGCACCATGATGCTGGAAAACACCTCTTTCCAATGACGCGGATCCGCAAACCCCCTCAAGCTCAGCGGGACACCCCGCAGTCTTTGCACCTGAACGATTTCCCGCGCCTCCTGCGCCAGGTAGGGCACGAAACGGAGGCTGACCAGGGTCAGAAAGGCGAAGCGCGCCGGCAGCCATTTCTTGAAGACCCTCAGCATCTCCGAGGTCCGCGTCGTGCGCAGCAGAACCGCTCCGGGCATAAAAAAGAGGACGACCTTCGCCCCGGCCAGAACGCCCGGATACCATCCCGCTTCCCACCCGAAGCGCAGGAGATAGAGGAGGACGACGATGACGGTCTGATACAGGAAAAAACGGCTGTCCACCCACCAGTCCCGCAGCCTGAGTCCGCAGCCTGCCATATAGAGCACATTCAGTCCGATCAGCGCGAAAAGCGCAGGGAAGCGGGTCACGGCCACGGCGGCGAACCCCATGACGAAGGTGAGCAGGAGTTTCCAGCCGGCCCCCAGGCGATGCACGGGTGATTCGCCCGCTCGATACTCATAGGCCGCCCCAGCTGAATAGGTCGGCCCTATCCTACGCCGGCGAGGTCTCAAGCCGTCCTCCCTTCATCTCCAACCGCCGTTCAGCCCAGTCCACCGCGGGCAGGTCGTCATGGGATGCGATCAGCACAGCCGTCTGCCAGCGATTCCGGTAATCCGTCAGGGTTTTCAGGAGCCGGCGCCGCTCCCCGAAATCGATCCCGGCAAACGGCTCATCCAGAAGCAGCAGAGACGGGTGCATCGCCATGACGGAGGCCAAGGCTACGCGGTGCTGTTCACCCAGGCTCAGACCCAGGGGGGGACGATCCAGCAGATGCGTCACACCGCAAAGCGCCGCCGATTCCATGACACGCGCCGCCGACTCCTTCTCGGACAGTTTCATACGCAGCAAGGAGAATCCGATTTCCTTTTGCACATTCTCTTCGAAGAGCTGTTTTTCAGGGTTCTGGAGAAGCAGGGCGATTTTCCCAAGGAGTCGGTCCGAGCGATGATTCCCTACCCCTCGAACCTGGACCGTGCCGGCGTCGGGCCTCCTGAGACCGGCTATGCAGCGCAGGAGCGTTGATTTCCCGGCGCCGTTTTCACCATACAGATGGACCCGTTCTCCCGCTCGGATCTCCAAATCCAGTCCACGAAATACCGGCCCTGCAGGGCCCTCGACCTGGAGTCCCTTCAAGGAAAGAATAGGAGGACCCTCGTCTACCAGCCTGGGCAGGTTCTCCCGCCCGCCCGCCGCAGGGCGACCGCCGGCTCTTTGCGGTTCGAAGCAATCCCCGACGCAAATGATACGGCCTTCCTCCATCTGCAGGAACCGGTCTGCCAGTTCCACGAAGGGCTCCAGGTCGTGCTCGGCGACGAGCAGCATTACCCCCCGAGCCTTGAGCCTGCGAAGGATCTGGAGGAGTCTGGCTTTGCCCCTCCGGTCGAGTTGAGCCGTCGGTTCATCCAGAAAGAGGGCACGCGGCCCGGCCGCCAACGCGGATGCCATGCCGAGCCGCTGTTTTTCGCCGGCGGAAAGCTCGCTGACATTGCGCTTCTCGAAACCTTGGAGACCCACGTCATCGAGGGCCTCCCCGACCCGCAAGGTGACCTCGCCGTGCGGATATCCCCTGTTCTGCGGGCCAAAAGCGACATCATCCTCCACCGGCGTCAGCAACACCTGGGATTCGATATTCTGGAAGACCAGCCCGATATCCGATTCCGACCCCGGGCAAACCCGAACCAGGGCGCCCTCCTGACGGCCCCTCTTCAGAAGCCCGCGCAGCGCAAGCAGCAAGGTCGTTTTCCCACAGCCCGACGGACCGCCGACGCACACGCACTCTCCGGTGTGCAGCCTGAGCGCAATATCCCGGAGCGCTGGTGCGGGAGCCCCCGGATAGGTATAGGAGAAACCCCTGACGGAAAGGAAGGTCGCCCTCAAAATGTCCTTCGCCTAGAACCGGAGCTCCGCCCCGGCGTAAAGCATTCGCCCGCTCTGCGGATATCCGTAGGACTCCTCGTAGTCGACGTCGAACAGGTTTTCAGCCCGCACGTAGAGCCTCACGAAATCATTGAAGAGTTTCTGCTCGAGCTTTACGTTGAACAGGACGTAGTCCTCGAGCTCTCCCTCGATGAGCGGGGCCTTCTTGGAATAATAGACCTGGTTCGCGATGTAGAGCATGTTGGCATAGGCCGTAAAACCAGCCGGAAACGTGTATTGGCCTTCCAAAGTCAGCTTGTGCTTGGGACGGTACTGCAGTTCGTCCTTTTCCGTGCCGGGGGAGCGGTCCTCCGCATGGAGAAAGGTGTAGCCGGCCCGCACCAGGGCATTGTCGACCATTGCGGATTCCAGCATCAGTTCGAAACCCTGGAAGCGGTATTCATCGTTGTTTTCGAAGCGGTCGTCCGGCAGGATCTTTTCGATGTAATCCTTGACGTCCATGAGAAACGCCGTGGCCGTGAATCTGCTCTTCGCGGGCAGTTCGCGCTCGAGGCCGAGTTCATAGTTGAGGGAGTTTTCCGTTGTGAGGTCCGGGTTCCCCCCTGCCTCCTCATAGAGCTGACGAATCGATGGAAACCGGATCTTGCGCGCGACCGACCCCCTGAGGCGCGTTTCGGGGTTCAGATCATAGTAGGCGCCGAACAGGAAATTCCCTGCATCGTCGTTGGAGCCGTCCGGGTTGTTCATCCAGTTGTATCCTCCCCCAAGCACGATCCCGAGATCGTCCAAGGGGTTCACCTCATACTCGAGCGACAGGTTGTAGACATTGAGATCCCGGTCATCGGAGTAGTCCCGGAATTCATAGACATTCTTCTTCACTTCCACGTCCCGGATCCTACCTTCCGCTTCCCAGGCCTCCTGGCGCACGTTCAGACCGAAGGTCGCCTTTCCCCTTTCCGCCAGGTCATAGGCCGTCTGGAGCGCGGCCCCCGAAATAGTCGTCGTGTTGTCCTCGTGAAAGGTGCCCTTGATACTCGGGTCGCTCATCGAATTGTAGGCGTTATCGTCATAACGGCTGCGCTCCTCGTCCTGCTGGTTGACGAACACCCAGCCACGCATGCTGAGGGGCCCATCGAAATCATAACTGCTCGAAAGTTGAGCCGAAATCCCATCGAAGTCTTCGACGCGCTCGTATTTCGGGCTGTTGGCGAAAACGTCTTTCTTGTCGTTGATGGTGCTCGGAGGCAGCCCGAACTCCCCGTTTTTGTAATCGACCACGAAACCGACGTGAAGGCGGTCATTGGGCTTGTAGGAGAGGTTTCCGAAGAGATTGCGCCTCTCGCTGTCGCTGTTTTCCCTGAGCCCCCCGTCTTCCTCGGACGTGGGCTTGAAGTCGTCCGACAGCCGATAACCATCGCTGTCATAAACGCTTCCGCTGCCAAAGAAGGTCAAGGCGTCCTTGCCGCCCGAGAGGGTGAAGCGGCCCAGGTTCTGGGAGCCGCTTCCGGCTTCGCCCGCAACTGATCCTTTTACCTTTTGGCCTCCCTGCTTGGTGATGATATTGATCACGCCGGCCAGTCCGCCGTCCCCATAGAGAACCGAATGGGTCCCGTAAGACAGTTTGATCCGGGAGATGTTTTCGACCGGGATCACGGATGGATCGAACTGCCCGTCAAACGTCGAATTGAGTGGAATCCCATCCAGAAGGAGAACGACATGGCGGGAACGCAAACCCCTGAGATCCACCCTTGGAGTCCCTTCCGCACCGCTCCGTATCACCACGCCGGGAAGGAGCTGAAGCGCCTCTGAAAGCGTCCTCACACCCCGGGTTTCGATCTCACTGGCGCTGACCTCCCGTACGGTGCCCACGGCCTCCACGACATCCTGCTCTCCGGTCACGATGATCTCGCCCAATGTGTACGCCGGCTCACCGGCCGCATCCGCCGAAGATTCAGCGCAAACCCCGCTCCCGAACCAACATGCCAGGGAACAGGCGAGCGCCATGATCATCAACCCTTTTCCCATCGTCTCAATCCTCCCAGAAGTAAACCGTTGACTACGCCTCGTCCCCCCAACATTCGCCTCATCCTGAATTTCGTCCCTTCGAAGAAACAGGATCACGATCCCGCCGCACATCGGCCGATAAGGGATCGAGCCACTGGGCGGGGTCCGCCCGCAGCATAAAAGGCACCGAAAAGACATGAAATGTCATGGACAGGGACCTGTCCTTTTTGGAGTGGATGTTTCATCTTAAAGGCTGGCGCGGCTTTATGTCAATCAGGATATAATTTCGATTTTTCAGGACGTCACATGACCTAGGGATGATTCGACCCGGTTGACGTCCATCGACCTCAAAACGCCCATCCGCAGGTGTGCTCGAATACACGACAGGCGAGCCCGCAGCGTCACCCGGGCCTTTTCCCCTGCGTCCCGAACCCGCAAAGGCCCGGGGTGATAAGATTACGCTTGTGTCTTGCGGACTTTTTTGACAGTCTCTGAGGCAGTCCGAAGGGCCGTCCACGCGGAGACCGGGCATCCATTAACGATCAACCCAACAGGAACGGGGGCACCATGTTTACACCTCAGCCAAACGACCTGTGGATCAGGCGCATCTCCCTCAACCTCCATCCACCCAGCCTGAAAGACAACACGGCGGACGCCGACCGGCTCGTCAAGGCCCTGCGCAGGGAACTCGGGAGCTCGAAGGTCGTGGCGGCCTTCACCCTGGGCAACGGCCTCCCGAAGCGCCTGAGGGACGCGCGCTATCAGGTGGACGCCCTCGTCTATGAAGATCAGGACGTCTGGACGGTCTTCGACGCCGTCCCCCGGACGGACGGCGCCGCCGGCATTTATGGACTCGCCCTGGACCTCGGCAGCTCCACGATCGTGCTCCGCCTGGTGGACCTCGCCACCGGCCGGATCGCGGCCGAGCGCAGCTTCAACAACCCGCAGATCGAAATCGGGCCGGACATCCTGACGCGCATCCATTACGCGGGGCAGAACCAGGGGTTGTCCCGTCTGCAGCGGCTCGTGATCGACCGCCTGAACAGGGAGATCGCCGCGGCCGCGGCCGAGAACGGCCTTTCGCCCGGACAGCTGGCCGGCCTGTCGCTCGCCGGCAACACGGTCATGACCCACCTCTTCCTGGGGCTCGACCCCTACTGGATCTGCCGGGAGCCGTATATCCCGGTGATGAACACCCCCCCGATCACTGCCGCGGGCAGCCTCGGGATCGCCATCCATCCCTCGGCACCGGTCTTCGTCTTCCCGAACGTCGGGAGCTATTTTGGCGGGGACCTGATTGCGGGGATCATCGCCTCCGGGATGACCGAACGGGACGAAACGGCCTTTCTGGTCGATGTCGGGACCAACGCCGAGGTCGTGGTCGGCAATCGGGACTGGCTGATGGCCTGCGCCGGGGCGGCCGGCCCTGCCCTGGAGGGCGGCGTGGCCAGCATGGGCATGATGGCGGCCCCGGGGGTCATCGACAAGGTCGTGATCGACCCGGAATCCCGTGAGATCCGGATCCACACGATCGGGGAGCTGCCGCCGATCGGGATCTGCGGCTCCGGCCTCATCGACCTCGCTGCCCAGCTTTTCCTGGCCGGCATGATCGACCTCCGGGGAAAGTTCGTCCGGGAGGCATGCGGCGGACGGATGATCGAACTGGACGGGATCCGCCACCTGACGGTGGTGGAAGCGGAGGCATCCGGAACCGGCGAACCGCTCTACCTGAGCCAGCCCGACATCGATGCGCTCATCCGCTCCAAGGCAGCCATGTACACCATCCTCACCACCATCGGAAACACGGTCGGGATCCCCCTGCACGCCATCGAGCGTTTCTATGTCGCCGGGACCTTCGGTTCCTACATCGACCCCCGGTCAGCGATCACCGTCGGCATGATCCCGGACCTCCCGCTCGAGACCTACGTCTCCCTCGGCAACACCTCGCTCGAAGGGGCCACCCGTGCGCTCCTTTCGGCGGCCGTGCGCCGGGAAAGCCAGGCCATCCGTGACCGAATCACCTACCTCGAATTGAACGTCAACCAGGAGTTCATGAATCTCTTCAGCGCGGCGAAATTCATCCCGCACACGGACCGGTCCCTTTTCCCGTCGGTCGGAGGGGCCTAGGGCGAACGGGCGGACCGGCTCGAGGATGGGGAATCGGTTTGGAGCCCGTCACAGGCGCATCAGGAGAATGGATCCGATGGTCATGGCGACGGCCAGGAGCCGCATGAGGCCCAGCCGCTCGCCGTAGAGGAAGACCGCCAGGAGGATGGGGATGACGAAGTGCATGCCGACGATCGAGATGACCAGAGAGAGAGGCCCTGAGTTCAAGGCCTTCAGGAAGAGGTAATAGCCCCCGAAGTTGATCAGGCCCATCGACAGACCGATCAGGAGGGCCGGCCTCAGGTCGCGGCTCACCCCCTCCTGCTCGAAACGGCGCCGCACCCCGAAGGAAAACACGGTGGAAAGGAAATAAGACAGCGCCATGTAAGCGAGCGGATTCGTGTGCAGCGCAGCGAACTTGCTCGAAATCGAGGCCACCGCCCCGCCCGCGAGCGAGAGGCAGGCGAGGAGAACGCCCCGCCTGGCATTGCGCGACCGGTCCGCGTGGCTGCCGCTCTCCCGGGTGAGGATCAGCATCACGCTCACCGCGAGGACGATGCCGGCCACCTGAAAGGGAGAGAGCACGTCTTTGAAATAGAGGACGGAGAACAGCACCACCGGCACCACATTCAGCCGGATGATCGGGTAGGCGATGCTGGTGGGGATAGCCTTGAGCGCCTCCATGTGAGCCACGGTCGCAAGCAGGAAGGACAGGCTGTTGACGGCCGAGACGACAAGAAGGATTGAAACGTGCCGCTCTTCGCCCCCCGAGACGAAAAAGGCCCCGCCGCTCAGGACCGTCACGGTCCCCATGAAGGCGAAAGAGGTCCAGGCCGTGTTGCACTTCCACTCGGCGGAGACCTTGTAGAGAAAGCGCTGGAGCCCCATCAGGATCAGCGCGCCTATGGCAAATACATACCAGGAATCCACCATCCCGACCTTCGTACCCTGGCTTCCGCGCCCGGTCAACCCTTCCGGGTGAGCCTTTCGAAAATCCTTCCCGGCAGGTTGTCGAACCCGCCGTTGGACATGAACAGGAGCACGTCACCCTCCCGGACCTCGCCCTGCAGGATCTCCATGAGCCCTTCGGCGTGCGGGGCATGGAAAGCCTCCAGCCCGCGGGCGCGGAGATCCTCCACAAGGCGCGCCGAGGAAAACCGCTCCTCCGGGCGGATCTTCTGCATCAACACAGGTTCCGGGATGAACACCCCGTCGGCCGCGTCGAAGGCGAGGGCATAGCGGTCCTGAAAGACGCTCCGCCGGCTGGAGTTCGAGCGGGGCTCGAAGAGGGCGAGAAGGCGCCTGTCCGGGTAGCGGGACTTGACGGCCGCGATGGTCTCCCGAACCGCCGTGGGGTGGTGCGCGAAATCATCGATCACGAGCACCCCGGAGGCCTCCCCCACGACCTCCTGCCGGCGTTTGACGCCCTTGAAGGCCTGCAGCGCGGCAACCGTCTTCGAAGCCTCGATCCCGAGCGCGTCCGCCAGCGCGATGACCGAAAGCGCGTTCGCGATGTTGTGGCGGCCGTAAAGCGGGGTTCCGCAGCGCATGATCCCCTCCTCCCCCTTCAAGACGTCGAAATGCGTCACGGCCCCGATCGTTTCCACTCCTTCGGCGCGCCAATCCATACCGGCCGTAAAACCGTAGCGGACAACCGGGGCCCGGGACCGCCGGACCTCCTCCATCACGACGAGATCCTCCCCGTTCACGATGAGGCGGCCGTCCGGCGGGATGAGCTGGATGAGCTGCGCGAAGCTTTCCCGCACATGCGCGAGGTCCCGGTAGATGTCGGCGTGGTCGAACTCGATGCTGGTCAGGAGGGTCATCCAGGGGCGGTAATGCAGGAATTTAGGGCCCTTGTCGAAAAAGGCGGTGTCGTACTCGTCCCCTTCGATGACGAAATAGGGTCCATCGCCCGCGTTGAAGTTGCGCTCGAAATTGCCCGGGATGCCGCCGATCATGAACCCCGGGGCGAGCCCGGCGCAGGTGAGCACCCAGGCTGCCAGAGAGGCGGTCGTAGTCTTCCCGTGGGTCCCGGCGACGACGATGCAGCGCTTGTCCTCGAAGGCGAAGGCCTGCAGGGCCTGCGGAAAAGAAAGGTAGGGGATGGCGGCGGCAGCGAGGGCGGCGGCCTCCGGGTTTTCCCGCGTGATGACATTCCCGACAATGACCAGATCCGGCCGCGGCATCAGGTTCGCCGCCGCGTACCCCTGGCGGACCTCGATCCCGAGCCGCTCCAGAAAATCGCTCATAGGCGGGTAGGTGTTCTGGTCGGAGCCGGTGACCGTCAATCCGCGCTCCTTCAGCATGCCAGCGAGGGAGGCCATGCCGGTCCCGCAGATCCCCATCAGGTGAATTCGTTCCGGCTTCCCGGGCAGACGGTTCAAGCCGGGATCCAGAAGCGGTCTTTTTGGGTCCATTGTGAGCGGTTGTGCCAAGGCACTCCTTCCTGCGGACAATCCGCGCGCCGGGGCCCTTCCACCCCCGCGGACCGTGAAAAAGCGCGGGGGGCGGAAAAGGCTGCAATCCCGTCCGCACCGCCGGTCGCGACCCGCCACGCTCGGTGGAACGGGTCCGCCGCCGGCGCAGAGACGATCTGATCAAAAATGACTTGCTATTTTAAAAAGAATCAGTATGCTTTCAGGTTTGATGTTTGCACAAAGAGTCGGGTCTTTCGGCGCCCGCTCCGCAGAAGCAGCGGGGCTGCCCGGATGAAAGGACCCTGAACACCCATACCAGCCGACACATCCGAGAGCCGGTGCGTCGCGTTTCGAAGGAGACTCCGTCATGGCCAAGGTCTGTGAAATCTGCGGAAAGAAACCCGTAACGGGATACAACGTCAGCCACGCCCACAACAAGACCAAGAAGCGCTGGTACCCGAACCTCCAGAAGGTGCGGTGCCTCAAGAACGGGCAGCCCGTGAGGATCCGCGTATGCACCGACTGCATCAAGTCCGGGCGCATCACGAAGGCCTGATCCCCGCCCCGCCGAAAGCGGGTCATTGCCTCTCCACCTTGAGCACGTTTTTGACCCGCTTGAGTCCAGCGATGATGTCCTGGAGCTGCTGGAAATTCTCCAACTCCAATGTAAACAGCGCAATACCTTTCTTGTCGATCGTCGTCTTGACATCGGCCTGAACGATATTGGCGTTTTTCTGGGTCAGCACTGCACTCAAATCCGCCAGGATCCCCTTCTGATCGAGGCTCGTAACCTTGAGCCGCGCGATATGGGTCTCTTCCTGTCCGGTGTCCCATGAGATCTCCACCAGGCGGTCCGGATCCGCATGCAGGATATGCCGGCAGTTCTTCTGGTGGATCGTAATGCCCCGGCCCCGCGTGATGAACCCGACCACCTTCTCTCCGGGTATCGGGTGGCAGCAGTTGGCGAAGCGCACCAGCATATCGCTCACGCCCCGCACCTTGATGCCGCTGCCGCCCCGCCTCCGGCGGATTTTGCTCACGACCTTTTCGACCAGCCCGTGGGTCTTGTCTTCCTTGATGCCGAGCTTGGTCTTGAGCCGGCCGACCACCTGCCTCGCCGAAAGCTTGCCGAAGCCGATCTGCGCCAGCATCTCCTCGATCGAATGGAAGGAGACGTCCCTCGCGACCTCCGCAAGGACATCGCTCTTCATGAGATTCGGAAGCGTGACGTTCTCCTGCTCCAGCATCTTTTCGAGGACGCTGCGGCCGAGCTGTATGCTCTCCTCCTTCTCCTGGTTCTTGATCCAGTGGCGGATCTTGTTCTTGGCCCGCGAAGTCTTGACAAAATCCAGCCAATCCTTGCTGGGATGCTGTTTCGGGGAAGTGATGATCTCCACGATGTCGCCGTTTTGGAGCATGTAACGGATGGGGACCATCTTGCCGTTGACGCGCGCCCCCATGCACTTTTCACCCACCTCGGAGTGGATGCTGTAGGCGAAGTCGATCGGCGTGGCCCCCTTCGGGAACTCCTTGACCTCGCCCGTCGGTGTGAATACGTAGACCTCGTTCGGAAAAAGATCCATCCGGACGGTGTCCAGGAACTCCGCCGGATCATCGAGGCTCTTCTGCCACTCGAGCAACTGCCTCAGCCACGCGAACTGCTTGTCGTCCGTCTGCCGCGCCGCCGCCCCCTCCTTGTACTTCCAGTGGGCGGCGATACCCTCCTCCGCAACCCGGTCCATGTCCCAGGTGCGGATCTGCACCTCCATCCGCTCCCCCCAGGGGCCGATGACCGTGGTGTGCAGGGACTGGTACATGTTGGCCTTCGGCATCGAAATGTAGTCCTTGAAGCGCCCCGAGATCGGTTTCCACATCGAATGAATGTGCCCCAGCGCCTCGTAGCAGTGTTTGACGCTGTCGACGATCACCCGGAAGGCCAGCACATCGAAGACCTGACTGACGGTCAGGTCCTGGTCGACCATCTTCCGGTAGATGCTGTAGAAGTGCTTGTAACGGCCTTTGACGACCGCCTCGATGCCCACCTCCTTGAACTTCGCGATCAGGAGTTCCTTGACCTCGCGGATGAATTTTTCGCGCTCGTCGCGGCGCTGCGCGATCTCCATCTTGATGGTCTGATAGACTTCCTGCTCGAGATAGTAGAGGCAGAGATCCTCCAGTTCCGACTTCAGCCAGTAGATCCCCATGCGGCCGGCCAGAGGGGCGTAAATGTCCAGGGTCTCCGAGGCGATGAGCTTTTGCTTTTCGGGCGAGTGGTACCCGAGGGTGCGCATGTTGTGCAGACGGTCTGACAATTTGACGATGATGACACGGATATCGGAGGACATCGCCAGGATCATCTTGCGGATGTTCTCGGCCTGACGCTGCTCGCGGTTCGAGAACTGCATCTGGCTGATCTTGGTGACGCCGTCTACGATCAGGGCGGTTTCCGGTCCGAACAGGCGCTCGATGTCTTCCAGGCTGGCCTTGGTGTCCTCGATCGTGTCATGGAGCAGCCCGGCGACGATGCAGGTCACGTCCATCTTGAGGCGGGCCAGGATGTAGGCCGTCTCGAGGAGGTGCGAGAGATAGGGTTCTCCGGACAGGCGGACCTGCCCAAGGTGGACCTTGGCCGAATAAACATAGGCCTTTTCCACCAGGGCCGTGTTCGCCTTGGGATGGTATTTCAGCAGTTTGTCGGTGATGTCATTTAACCGAATCATACCCTTCGGCGACCTTTCGGCGGACCAGACCGACCGCCTCCGCCACGGGGACCGATTCGCTTTCGGCTGCGGAACGGAGCCTGACTTCGACCTCCCCGTTCCGAATGCCCCGCGCCCCTATGGTGACCCTGACCGGGCTCCCGATCAGATCGGCGTCCTTGAATTTCACTCCGGCCCGCTCGTCGCGGTCATCCAGAAGGACGTCCAGGCCGGCGGCCTGCAGCTCACCATAAATTCTCCCGGCGGCGTCCACGACGTCCTTGTCGTGCATCTGCAGCGGAAGAACGGTCACCTCGAAGGGCGCGATCGGCACCGGGAAGATGATCCCGTCGGCATCGTGGTTCTGCTCGATGGCGGCTGCCACCGTTCGCCCGACGCCGATGCCGTAGCATCCCATGATGATGGGAAGTTCCTGCCCGTTTTCGTCCAGGAAGAGGGCCTTCATCGCCCGGCTGTACTTGGTGCCGAGTTTGAAGATATGACCGACCTCGATTCCCCGGCTGAACTGGATTTCACCGCCGCAGCGGGGACAGGGGTCCTCCGGGGTGATCACCCGCAGATCCCCCACCCCGGCCGCCTTGAAATCCCGCGAGGGTTGGACGTGCCGGAGGTGAAGATCGGCCTGGTTGCCGCCGGTGACCGCATCGGCCATAGCCATGACCGCGTGGTCGGCGAGGATCCTGGCCTTCAAGCCGACCGGTCCGGCAAAGCCGATCGGCGCACCGGTCGCCTCTTCCACCAGCGCCGCATCGGCGAGTTCGATCTGCTGCGCGCCCAGGAAGCGCTTTAGCTTGGCCTCGTTCAATTCGTGGTCACCCCGGACGAGTGCGGCGATCGCCTCCCCATCCGCGACAAAGATCAAGGTCTTGATCAACTGATCGGGCCGCACCCCCAGAAAAGCGGTCACCTCCTCGATCGTCCGTTTGCCGGGGGTCGCAACCGCCTCCACAGCGGCCGGCGCCGCCGCAGGGCCGTCATTCCCGGGCGGCAACACCTCGGCCCGTTCGAGGTTGGCGGCATAGTCGCACTGCGTGCAGCTCGCGATCACGTCCTCGCCGGTCTCGGCCAGCACCATGAACTCATGCGAATAACTGCCGCCGATGGTGCCGGTATCCGCCTCGACCGCCCTGAAGCGGAGCCCGCAGCGAGCAAAAATGCGCGTGTAGGTCTCGCGCATGATCTCGTAGCTCCGGTTGGCCCCGGCCTCGTCGCAGTCGAAGCTGTAGGCGTCCTTCATGATGAATTCCCGGCCGCGCATCAGCCCGAACCGCGGACGGATCTCATCCCGGAACTTGGTCTGGATCTGGTAGAAGTTCACGGGCATCTGCCGGTAGGAGTGGATCTCCCTCCGAACCAGGTCCGTGATCACCTCTTCATGGGTGGGGCCAAGGCATCCCTCACGGCCGTGCCGGTCTTTCAGGCGCAGAAGTTCGAGCCCGTAGTATTCCCACCGGCCGCTTTCCTGCCACAGCTCCGCCGGCTGGACGGTGGGCATCAGGAGTTCGATCGCCCCCGAGCGGTCCATCTCCTCCCGGACGATCCGCTCGACCTTGCGGATGGCCCGCAGCCCGAGCGGAAGGTAGGTGTAGACCCCGGAGGTCAATTTGCAGATCATGCCTGCCCGCAGCATTAACTGGTGGCTGACGACCTCCGCATCGGCCGGGATCTCCTTGAAGGTGGGAATGAAATATTGCGAGAAACGCATAAACCGGTACCTGCCCTTTCTACAGATTGATTTCTACTGGGACGTCAGCTTTTGCACCTCGTCCAGGAGGACCCTGGCCAGGTCCGCCTCCGGGACCTTCCGCACCACTTCGCCCTTCCGGAAAAGGATCCCCTGCCCGCGGCCCCCCGCGATCCCGACATCGGCCTCGCGCGCCTCTCCCGGCCCGTTCACGACGCAGCCCATGATCGCGATCTTGAGGGACGCCGTCATCCCGCTCAAGGCCCGCTCCACCTCTTCCACCAGACGGAACAGGTCGATCTCGCAGCGTCCGCAGGTCGGGCACGAGATGATCTCCGGCCCCCTGTGCCGCAGCTCGAGCGCCCGGAGAATCTCGTAGGCCACCTTGACCTCCTCGACGGGGTCCCGGCTCAAAGAGACGCGGAAGGTGTCCCCGATCCCTTCAGCGAGCAGGTAACCGATCCCGATTGCGCTCTTGACGGTTCCCGAGATCAGGGTCCCGGCCTCCGTCACCCCGAGATGAAGCGGATAATCGACCGCCTCGCTGAACCGCTCGTAGGCGCGGATGGTATCGAGCACCCGCGAGGATTTCAGGGAGACCTTGATGTCGGTGAACCCTTCGGCCTCGAAGAAGCGGATGTGTTCGAGGGCGCTGGCCACCATCGCCTCCGGCGTGGGATGACCATAGGCCTCCAGGATGTCTTTCTGAAGAGAGCCGGCGTTGACCCCGATCCGGATCGGCACCCGCCGTTCACGGGCCGCGTGGATCACCCGCGTAAGGGCCGGCTTCCCGCCGATATTGCCGGGGTTGATCCTGAGCCCGTCCGCCCCGGCGTCGAGAGAGGCGATCGCCAGCCGGTGGTCGAAGTGGATGTCGGCGATCAGGGGAAGTCCGATCTGCGACCGGATCTCCCGCAGCGCGCGGGCCGCCTCCGCGTCCGGAACCGCCAAACGGACAATCTCGCACCCGGCCTCCGCCAGGGCCCGGATCTGATCGACGGTCGCATCGATCCGGCGCGTATCCGTGTTGGTCATGGACTGTACGGCGATCGGGGCGCCATCTCCGATGGGCACCGAACCGATTTGGATGCGGCGCGTCCTGCGCCGCCGGATGTCATCCAACATGCTGAATCCTGACTTTCCCTTCTGTCCCGAAACCGCCCGGGTCGAATATCCGTATTTTGCCCGGAACCCGTCCATCTTTTCACCAGGGTCCGGCTTTTTCACTCGCTTCGTGTGCCCGGTCCCGCCCCTTCGGAGTCCAGCCCCACCGCTTCGGGCGCCCAGTCCCACCAATTCGCGGCGGGTCCCGGTCTGCCAACGACAAGCAAATCAATCACTTGCAAAACGACGCCCCGAACAAACGGCCACACGGGGAAACGCAAAGATGGACATCGAGATGGGCAAAAAAGACCCTTTACAGATGGAAACCGCCATCAATGGGGAGGCGCAGGTCCGAATCGTGCTTCCGGCATCCGAACCCCCTTTCCTGCCGGCGGGCGCGCAGAGGGTCCATAGGGAGGATATCCTTCCGTTCAGAGGGGGCCTTCGTGAGAGGGTGGTTCAATACAGGAACATGGGCTTGCCGCTCACGTGCCGCACCTTCGGACGATATTCGTCCGCATCGTAGAGTTCCCTTACATCCACCCGCTTCTGGCCGCTCGAGATCGTGCTCAGGGGTATATCCGTGTAAATTCCTCGGCTCAGCGCCACCAGCCGGCCGAAGGTGGCCTTCAGGAACAGGTCGATCGTCATGTTGGCAAAATTGACGGCCACCATGAGATCCAGGGAATCCGGGGCGCCGCTCCGCATCAGATAAGAGATCCGCTGATTGAGCACATCCTCGCCGGTCAACTCTTTCAGGACCGCCCCCGTCTCCTCTCCGATCCCGCCGAGGCGCCTGTGGCCGTATGCGTCGGACTCGCCCGAGAGCACCAGATCCCCGCCGATCATCCGCGCGCCCTCCGAGATCGTGATCATCGCATAGTTCTTCGGATTGGCGCGCTTGTCCTGCATGATCAGCTCCGCCAGACGGTGCGGGTCGAAAGGCACCTCCGAGATGATCGCGCGGTCGACCCCGGCCAGATAGGCCGATATGAGGGAGGTCTCGCCGCAGTACCGTCCGAAAAGCTCGATGACTGCGATCCGCTCGTGCGAGCCCGTGCAGGTCCTCAGGGCATGGATGAACTCGACGCCGCGCGTGACCGCCGTGGAGAAACCGATGCAGTAATCCGTCCCGAAGACGTCATTGTCCATGGTCTTCGGGATGGCGATCACGGGGAAGCCTTCCTTGTGGATCCGCTCGGCAAAACTGAGCGTGTCATCTCCGCCGATGGGGATGATCGCCCTGACGCCGAGCCGCTCCAAGTTCTTCAGAACATGCTGTGTGAAGTCCTTCGTCTTGTCGTTCTTTTTGAACTGGCGGGCGAGAAACTCCGGGACGTTCTTCTTCTTGACGGCGCTCGGATTGGTTCGGGACGTGTGGAGATAGGTCCCGCCGTAGCGGTCGATCGTCCGGACTTCGCCGGGTGTCAGCTCCTGAAAGCATTGAGACGCCGTCTCCGGATCGTCCGGATTGTATTCCAGCAGGCCTGCCCAGCCCCTCCGGATGCCGAGGACCCGGATTCCCTCGCTCGCCGCCCGGTAAACGACGGTCTTGATACATGGATTGAGGCCGGGAACATCCCCGCCCCCTGTCAAAATAGCAATGACCGGTTTTTCAGTCCCTGTAATGTCCATTTCTCACCCCGTCCCGGAGATCGGTTCCTGTGCACTCTCCGTGCGTGCCGGATCGACATGCGGCGAAAAACCCTCATCCGCCGGATGATCCCCCCGCTCAAGTTTTTCAAACTAGAAGAGTTTACCGGACCTGTCAAGATCATTCCAGAAGGGCCGGAAGGGCCGCCTGTGCCGTCTTCTCCCCCATCCCAAGAGCACCATTTTTGTTGACATGACAACAGAAAAGGTTAGTCTAGTAGTTTTAGTCCATCATAAGGAGGTCGTTCCATGCCTGCATCCCGGAAGATCCTGGCATCCATCGAAAAATCATCCTTTATCCGCAAGATGTTCGAAGAAGGCAACGAACGGAAGAAGCGCTTCGGCGCCGAAAACGTCTATGATTTCAGCCTTGGGAACCCCAATCTGGAGCCTCCGGAACGCTTCAGGGAAGTCATGCTGGAGCTGGTGCAGGATCAGAGCCCCGGCACCCATGCCTACATGTCGAACGCCGGATATCCGGAGACCCGGGAAGCCGTCGCGGCCCACCTGAACAAGGGCAACCACTGCCGCTTCACAGCCGACGACATCGTGATGACGGTAGGTGCCGGAGGCGGGTTGAACGTCGTCCTCAAAACCATCCTCAATCCCGGGGAGGAAGTGGTCATCCCCAAGCCCTACTTCGTCGAATACAACTTCTACCTCGACAACCACCAGGGCACCGCATCCCTCGTGCCGACGAAGCCTGATTTTTCGCTGGATCTCGAGGCCATGGCCGGCGCCCTGAACGAGCGGACCCGGGCCGTCCTGATCGATTCGCCCAACAATCCGACCGGGCGCGTCTACTCCTCCGGGGAGTTGCAGGCGCTGGGTCAACTCCTCACGGATTACAACAAACGAACCGGTCAGACCGTCTACCTGATCTCGGACGAGCCCTACCGCAAGATCGTCTATGACGGGGTGGAGGTCCCCAGCATCTTCGACGTCTATCCGGAAAGCTTCGTCGTGACCTCCTTCTCCAAAGACCTCTCGCTTCCCGGCGAACGGATCGGCTATGTCGCCGCCCACCCGCAGATCTCCGACCGGTCGGGGATCATTCAGGGCCTCGTTCTGTGCAACCGGATCCTGGGTTATGTCAACGCCCCGGCGCTCATGCAGCGCGCCATCCCGCGCCTCCTCGAAGTAAGCGTCGACATCGGCGCCTACCAGCGCAAGAGGGACCTCCTTTGCAAAGGCCTGAGCGAGGCCGGCTATGAATTCACCAAACCCGAAGGCGCCTTCTATCTCTTTCCGCGCTGCCCCATCGAAGACGACGTCGCCTTCATCGGCGAACTGCGGGAGGAAAACATCCTGACCGTCCCCGGCAGCGGTTTCGGCGGCCCCGGTCACTTCCGAATCGCCTACTGTGTCAGCGACGCCACCATCGAACGTTCCATCCCGGGATTCGCCAGGGTCATGAAAAAATACCGCTGAACGCGGGTTTCAGTCAGCAGAGAGGAGAGCGGGATGTATTCCAAGATCCTGTCGCTCAGATTTCCAAAGGCCATCGTCAATGAACCGGTAGCGGTCAACCTTGTCAAGAAGTTCGATCTTTCATTCAACATCCTCAAGGCCACCATCTATCCCCGCAAGGAGGGGTTGATGGTCCTCGAGCTGAGCGGGCACCGGAAGAATTTCGCCCGGGGTGTCCGGTACTTGAAAAGCCTCGGGATCATGGTGGAAAGCATCGCGCAGGACATCAAGCGCGACGAGGAAAAATGCATCCAGTGCGGCGCCTGCACCGCCGTCTGTCCAACAGGGGCACTCTGGATCAAACGCCCGGAAATGGAAGTGATCTTCGACCGCGACAAATGCAGCGCCTGCGAACTCTGCGTCTCCGCCTGCCCGGCCAGGGCCATGGAGGTGCGTTTCAACAAGGCGCTTCTTTCCTGAAAAAGCGCCCCGACAAACGAGTCTGAATACCGGAAGCGCCGGCAGGCTGATGTGCCGGCGCGTTTCGTTTGAAACCCCCTGACAAGGACCGGCACGCGCGGCCCGGCGGCCCGACCGAGCACCGCCGGCAAACGCCGAACCTGCCGGCCCCGAGGCCATACCCGGATGAACCCCCCGACCGATATCCTGGTCGCCATGAGCGGCGGGGTCGACAGCGCCGTTGCAGCCGCCGTTCTGAAAAGGGAGGGACGGCGCGTCCGTGCCGTCCACTTCCTCCTGCCCGGCCCGGAAACCGGGCGCGAGGCGCTGATCGCGAGAACCCGCAGGATCTGCGGACACATCGGGATCCCGCTCGTGCTCCGCGACGTGCGGGAGGCGTTCGACAGGGAAGTGATCACCGCGTTCCGGGCGGCCTACCTGGGCGGCCTCACACCGAATCCCTGCGTCCTGTGCAACGAACGGGTGAAATTCCCCCAGCTGGCCGATGAAGCGGATCGCATGGGGGCCCCATCGATCGCCACCGGCCACTACGCCGTCCTAACCGCGGAGGACGGCCGGCCGCGCCTCAGACGCGGAGCGGACCCCGGCAAGGAGCAGTCCTATTTTCTCCACAGGCTGTCCGCGCAGATCCTGGCGAGGACCCGGTTTCCGCTCGGCAGGATGACGAAGGCCGAGGTGGAGCGGGAGGCCGTCAGGTTCGGCCTGCCTGTTGAACCCGGCCACGAAAGCCAGGAGATCTGCTTTCTGGGCGGCGCGGACTATCGTCATCTGATCCAGGAGGGGAACGGCCGAACGGCCGCCCCGGGGCGGATCATCGACATCCGGGGAGCGGCTGTCGGAGCCCATTCCGGCGCTTACCGCTATACGATCGGGCAGAGGCACGGGCTCGGCATCGCCTCACCCAGGCCCTATTACGTCCTGGAGATCCGGGCGCAGCAAAACGAGGTGGTTGTCGGGCGGCGGGAAGATCTCTATTCGTCCAATGTGGCGGCCGAAGACTTTGTCTGGACAGGCGGCATCGAGCCCATCCAAGGCGAAATCGAGGTCCTCGCCCAAATCCGTTACCGGCACAAGGCCGCGCCCGCCGTGCTCGAAATGACAGGCCCGAACCGGGTCTCCCTGACCTTTCACGAACCGCAGTGGGCGGTCACCCCGGGGCAGGCCCTGGTCTGCTACGATGGCGAAACCGTCCTCGGCGGCGGATGGATCGTGCGACCGCCCCAATCCTGAAGAGCGTATAACATGGCACCTGTCTTCAAGACCGTCACCCTCGGCTGCAAAGTAAACCAGTACGAAACCGCCTTCCTGGAAGAAGCCCTCGAACACACAGGCTGGCAGAAGGGCTCCGTCCAAACCCCGGCGGACCTGGTCATCATCAATACCTGTGCGGTCACACAGCAGGCCGTCCATCAGTCACGGCAGGCCATTCGCAAGGCCATCCGGGAAAACCCGGCGGCGCGGGTCGTCGCCACCGGCTGCTACGCCCAGGTCGCCCCCCGCGAGCTGGCCCGAATCGAAGGTCTGGATCTCGTCGCGGGGAACCGGCTCAAGGCCGGACTTCCCGACTGGATTTCGACCCATCCGCGGACGGATGCCTGCCAAGTGAGCGTTCCGGATCTGAGGCCGGGTCTCCCGTTCGATCCCATGCCGGTCGCCCGTTTCTCAGGCCGTGCGAGGGCTTACCTGAAGATCCAGGACGGCTGCGAGGCCTTCTGCAGTTACTGCATTGTCCCATTCGGGCGCGGACCTTACCGGAGCCTTCCCGAGGCCGGGGTTCTGGCCGCCCTGACCACGCTGGCCGATGCCGGTTACCGCGAAGTCGTCCTCACGGGCATTCACCTCGGCAAATACGGAAACGGCGATCCTCACAGCGCCGGCCTGACCGGGCTCCTCCAATCCATCGGCAGGGAGCGGCTCCCGCTGCGCATCCGGCTGAGTTCCCTGGAGCCGACCGAGATCAGCCCCGGCCTGATCGAGATGGCCGGGAACGAAGCATGGCTGTGCCGGCACTTTCACATCCCGCTCCAGAGCGGGGATGCCGCCACCTTGGAGAGGATGAACCGCCGCTATCGGCCGCAGGACTTCGCGCGCCTGGTGGAGCGGATCCACTCGGCTTTGCCGCAGGCCGCCATCGGTGTCGATGTCATGGCAGGCTTTCCCGGAGAGGACGAGGAGGCCCATCAGCGGACGGCGGGGCTTTTGAAGGATCTGCCCATCTCCTATCTGCACGTCTTTCCTTTTTCGCGCCGCCAAGGGACGGCGGCCTTCGACATGGCGGACCAGGTTCACCCGGCGACGATCAAAGAGCGGGCGGCCCGGATCCGTTCGCTTGGGGAGCGCAAGCGCAGGGACTTTTACGGCAGGAATGTCTGGGGCGTACTGGAGGTCCTGGCGGAGGGCTGGCATTCGGAGACCGAGAGGGTGATGCACGGGACGAGCGACAACTACGTGCCGGTCTTTTTCGAGGGGGCATCGGGGGCATCGGGGCGCCTCCTGGCCGTCAAGGCAGAGCGCACCGCACCAAAAGGGGTGTGGGGGCGGATGCTCGAAAAAGCGGGTCCCGGCTGATCCATATCGAGGAACTCAAGCGTTTGTACTGAGGAGATCTGCGGCACATGGCACAACCGAAGGGCAGATGGACGCCGAGATGGACAAAAGAGGCCCTTTCGGGACGGAAGGGTACGGGGCCGGTTGCGGGCCTTGGAGCCAACGGCGAAAAGCCCGCCGAGAAGCGGGGTCAGCGCCCGCGGCGGACTTTGCGGCTCTCCTCCTTCCACCCTTTCCGCTTTCTGCCGCCCCGCTTCCGCTGATCCTGCGGATCACGCAGAGGCTCGAGCAGGAAACTCCCGGGTGTGAAATCCGGCTGCGGTGCGGCCGTCTTTTCCTTTGCTTCGCGGCGCAGCGCCCGCGCCTCGAGCAGCGCCTGGTCGACTTTGGGTCCGGCGATAAACTCGGCCGGGATGCCCGGACTCAGAAACAGCCTGCCGAACCCGAAATAACGGACGCCTTTCGCCCTGGAGGCCGATGCACGGATCTCCAGCACGACGGGCTCCGGATCCCGCCGGCGCCCAAGCCTCGCAGCCATCTCCCGGTCGTCTGATAGAACCACGAAAGGCTCGGCCTGAGGCATCAGACCCTTTTCCATCACGACGGGGTGCGCCCTCTGCCTCACCGCGGCAAACAGCATCCTGGGGACCTCGCTCAGGGGCACACCGCTGCCGGGCAAGGTCCACGACCTTTCGACGGCGCGGATCTTCCGGTCATCCGCCTCGAACCAGCCCCGCTTCTCCCCCATCAGCACCTCGCGGATGCCCCCCTGCCGCACCTGGCGCCACTCGGGATCTTCCTGGATCGCCTTCAGAAGCTCTTTGAAAGAAACATACCCGTCGGCATCGGGGACCAGGCCGAACTCGTCCGGTTGACGCCCCAGGACGTAGTCCAGGAACCGGGACAGCCCCTCGACCTGCATGTCATGTGAACGCTTGCCCAAGAGCGCAACCCATCAAGCCAGAAGATTCGTGAGGGCGTCTTCCAGCGTCGGATGCTGGAAACGGTAACCCATATCGAGCAGTTTCATGGGGCACACCTTCTGGCCATTGAGGAGGATCGAAGCCATTTCGCCCATCTTCCATTTGAGGACGAAGGCCGGGACTGCGGGGAGAAACGCCGGTTTGTCCAGGACGGTGGCCAGGGTTTCGGTCAATTCGCGATTGGTCACCGGATTGGGCGCGGTGCAATTGACGGCGCCCGAGATATCCGACCGGCCCAGCAGGTGAAGATAGATCCCCACCAGATCCTTTTCGTGAATCCAGGAGATCCATTGCTGCCCGGAGCCCAGGGAACTGCCCAGCCCTCTGCGGAACATCGGCACCATCTCCCCCAGCGCACCGCCCCGCCGCCCGAACACGATTCCAAAGCGGCAGATGACGACGCGCACCCCGCCTGCGGCGGCCCGCAGGGCCTCCGCCTCCCAGTCGCGGGCCAGCCGCGCGAGGAAATCCTCACCCGCCGGGCTGGATTCATCCAGGGTCTCCGACCCCCTGAAGCCGTAGTACCCTACCGCCGATGTGCTGATGAGCGTCCTTGGCGGCCCGGAGGCGCGATTGAGCGCCTTCGAAAGATTACGGGTGGTGAGGATGCGGCTGTCATAGACCCGGCGCTTGCTCTCCCTGCTCCACCGCTGGAAGATCGTCTCCCCGGCCATATTGATGACGACGTCATGGTCCGCCACGGCATCCTGCCAGGGCCCCTCCTGTGTCGGATCCCCTTCGAGATAGCGGACCCCCTCCTGTGCAGCGGCGTCTGCCTTGATCCGCCGCGTGAGGATGGTCACGGTCCCGCCCATCGCCACCAGACCGGCCGTCAAGCTGGAGCCCACAAAGCCGCTTCCACCCGTGATAAAAAATCGCATCGCTGAAATACCGCCGCCTGTTTGATGTGATCGAAAAGCTCTCCCCTTGCGGAGAGCAAGGCTCATCCCCTCGTCGCTATCAGCCGGCTATACTCTTCACACTCCAAAAAACCGCAGAAGAACGATTTCCGTCAGCCAGCCGCCCCAGCACCGTTCAACCGCGTCCCGGGCTGATGCAATCCGCCGGGCAGATCGTTACGGCGGCATGAACGTCTTCATCCGGGTAGTCATCCCTCTCGAGCACCGTAATCTCACCCGTCTCCGGCCGCCGCGCAAAAATCCCGGGCGCCACCTCCAGACAGGAACCGCAGTCGGTGCAGGCCTTCAAATTGACCACTGGAGCCTCTTTCAAGCGCCTTCTCCCCCGCACCCTTTCCCTGTGTCAGCCTCTTCGCGCGACCGGCGCCAGGACAGATAATCCCCGCGCGTAAGAAAGGGCCCGAGCGAAGCCGGCTCCGAATGACTCCCCTTCAAACACTGCCGGCATCGACTGGCGGCGCAGTGTTGGCATTCCCGGCAATCACGGCATTTCTTTCCAGATTGAACGGTCATCGGTCAGCCTCTCGGCGCCTGCTTCTTGCTTCGAGTTGGCGGATCGGCATTCCGTCCGCGCCTGAATCACCCTTGGCCAGGCGCCGTAGGTGCATGGACCCTGCCTGTCCGATCGGCTTCCTTCGTCAGGAAGCCCGCCCCAAAAATGATCCATACGCAGCGCATCGGCCGGAGCGAAGATTCATTCCTTCAAACGGTGGCAGAGGATGGAATCGACGGGCTCTCATAACAGCGTGTTGAAAAACCCATTGCGCGCAGGCTGTTAAAAAACGGCCGGGCGTAAGGTATGCTAAATCCCGCGGATGCGGCGCACATTTCAGCACGCTGCAGTGGCACGGGATGAGCTCAAAGCAGCAGACAGGCGCTTTTCAACAGCCTGTTAAGCGCTCTTGGTCTCCCGGTACAGGGGGAGCTTCAGATGGATGGTCGTTCCCTGTCCAACCTGGCTGTCGATCTCGAGACCGCCGCCTTCATGCTCCTCGACGATCCGCTTCGAGATGCACAGACCAAGACCAGTCCCGTTCTGTTTGGTGGAAAAAAAGGGGGAAAGAACCTTCTCCTGGTATTCCACTGGAATGCCGCAACCGTTGTCCTGGATGTCGATCGCGACCTTGTCTTCCGCGACCCGGGTCACGACCAGGATGTTGCCTCCGCTTTCCACCGCCTCGCTGGCATTCTTGATGAGGTTCAGAAACACCTGTTTCAGGCGCTCCTCGTCCCCGAACACGAACCGCCCATCGGGGTCTTCCATCAGTTCGATGTTGACAGCCTTCTCAGGATTGTTTTCTCTCACGATGGCGACAGTGTCCTGCAGAAGCCTGTGGAGATCGACGGGGGCAGCCTCCAGAGCCCGCCTGCCGTGGAACTCCCTCAGGTCGGCCAGCAGGTTTTCGAGGCGCTTCACCTCTTTTGCGATAATCTCGAGCTTGCTCTTGTCCTTCGGGTCACTGACGGACCGCAGCAACTGCTGGGAAAACCCCCCGATCATCATCAACGGGTTCTTGATCTCGTGCGAGATCTCGGCGACAAGCTGACCCAAAGCCGCCAGGCGCTCGGACTGCATGATCTTCTCCTGAAGGGCGCGGGTCTCGGTCATATCCCGGACGATGCCGGTGAAGATCAGACGCCCGTCCACCTCAGCGACGGAAAAGGAGATGGATGCGGGGAACATCTCTCCACCCTTCCGCATCGCCAGGATCTCGGTCTCATGCCCGATCCGCCGCGGAACCCTCGACTCCACGTAGCGCGCCACGGCCTCGCGGTGATCTCGGCTGCAGGTAGGGGCCATGATCACGCCGAGATCATGACCAAGCACCTCCTTCCGATCGTAGCCGAAAATCCTCTCGGCGGCCTTGTTGAAAAACAGGACCTTATGGTCTTTGTCGATCGTGACAAAGGCCTCATTGGTATTCTCGACAGCATGTTTGAGAAAAACCAATTCCTCGTTCTGATCGAAGTATTTTTCTGTCTCGCCCATGTTTTTCAATCAAGGCCTCATTCCAGGATTACTCCTTTTCGAACTGATCCTTGGATGCGCCGCAAACCGGGCATGTCCAGTCGGCGGGAATATCCGCAAAGCTTGTACCGGGATCGATGCCGTTGTCAGGGTCCCCTTCAGCTGGATCGTAGACATACCCACATACCGTACAAACGTACTTATCCATTCTTCAACCTCCGCTCTGTTCAAGTCATCATTGTGGTCCTCGGACATGTCGACAGGGCACCTGAATCCCCTTCTCACATACGGGAAAATGCCTCTTCATGTCAGCCATCGCCGCACACGGCCGCCTCGATTGAAGCCCTGGAATTTCATCCATTGAAAAGCTATTGACTGCAAGCCGTTGAAAGTATCCCTAAAGCTAAGGTACGCCGGAGAGGATGTCAAGTTGCTTCGAAGCTCCGGCGGCCGGAGGGGCTCTCATCCAACCCGATTTGCGTGAGGCCCGCACGGACCGGATTGCTTCGACGGGGAACATGTGATAGAGAATAGGATGTCAGGACCGATTCCGATGCTGAATCGAAAAACAAGCCCGTGCCCGGGACCATCCCTCGATGGTCAACAGACAGGGCCGACGCAGGAGAAACGATGAACGGACGGATCGACTATCGTCTTGCGCGGGAGAAAATGGTCAAGAACCAGTTGATTGCCCGCGGTATACAAGACGCGCGTGTGCTCCAGGCCATGGGCAAAATCCCGCGCGACCGCTTCGTGCAGGAAGCCCTCGTCAGCGAAGCCTATAACGACTACCCCCTGCCGATCGGGCACGGGCAGACCATCTCCCAGCCTTACATCGTAGCGATGATGACAGAGGCCCTCGAACTGAAAGGCGACGAAAACGTACTCGAGATCGGCACGGGAAGCGGTTATCAGACGGCGATTCTGGCCGAATTGTCCCGGTGGGTTTACACCGTCGAGCGGATTCGGCCCCTGATGGAGAATGCAAAGCGGGTTCTGACCGAACTGGGACACAAAAACATCTTCTTCAAGGCCTTCGACGGCACGCTCGGATGGAAGGAGTACGAACCCTACGACGCCATCATCGTCGCCGCCGGAGCCCCCAAAATACCACAGCCCCTGCTGGATCAACTGGCTGAGGGCGGCCGGCTGGTCATTCCCCTAGGCAATCGATACAGCCAGGAACTCGTTCAGATCACTCGGAAAAATGGGCAGTTCGTTGAAAAGGGGCTGGGCGGATGCCGCTTCGTGGACCTCATCGGTATCCACGGCTGGCAGGACAGCATCAAGGAATCCTGAAAAGCCCTTCGTCAAACTCGGGTTTGCCCTCGTACTTCTGCATAAACGACCCTGGAACCGCCTCGATGTCCTCTATCAAGCTCCGCTCGATGAGGATTCCGGCGCGGTGGAAGACATCCACAACCTCCTCCAACGTGGGCGGACAGCTCTTCACAGCGAGCATCTCGGCGATATCAGGATGGTTCCGGTTGGCCAGATACATGCACTTGCCGAGCAGGATCGTCTTTTTCTTTCCTGACGTCGGCTGCATTACCTTGCCGGTCAGCACCTCCACCTCATCCCAAGGCTCCCCCTTCCATGCCTTGGCGACCGCCGGCACGACGGCCGCACTGAGAAGGGCACAGTAAGTACAGAGGGTTTGATCATATTGACGGTAAGCCAACCCCTCGATGCCCATGCGCTTCATGGGCACAGGCAACGAGCCGTCCTTCGTATAAGGGAAGGCATAGGCGTGCAACAGACGCTGATCCGCGATCTTTTCTCCGCAGATCTCGATATCTCCCAGATCCGGCGCCCGGCCCATTCTCTTCACCAGATAGTCGAGATGCGGCACCTCTTCAGGCGTGTAGCCAAGGAGGGCCGCCCCCACCAGGTCGGCGGAGAGCCAGTCCGCGGAGGCCACCAGTATATCCTTCCGCCTGATCCGCCCGTCGAAGCCAGGGCCACGCTCGTTCGTGAAGATCCCATCCACGATGGTCAGAGAACGCTCCGGCAGCATGCCAGGCAGCCCGGCCACCTTCCGGTGCAGACTGAGTCCGTCCCTCGTGTCGTGGAAGGCCTTCCGTGAAGGGATATCCAGGCAGCCTTTCAGGTTCTTGACCCCGAGGCTCACAACAGTCTGAGAATGGGTTTTGAGCACCGGCAGGTCCACGACAAAATCGCTTTCCAGGATATCCGCGTTGACCTTTGCGCGGATGCCGTCCCCGAGATCCACCGTTCTGAAGGGACGTTGGTGGATATTCGCGCATCGGACCCCGTAACGCTCTTCGAGCCGGCGATAGCCGAGCATCTCGAAGGCATGGGCCGGGGTCGCAACATCTTTCGGATCGTAGGTCACCATCCCCTCTCCGATGGTCACATGCTCGATCCCGTGGGCCTTCAAAACAGCCACCACATCCGCTACCACGCGGGAAGTGGTGATGACCCCCCATTTGGGAAACGGCACGCGGCGCGACCAAAAGACGATATTCGGCTTGATGAACGTCCTTGCGTCCCGCGGAACGCCCTTTAATCCGTCGCAAAGCCCCACGGCACTCTCGACGGAGCGGGCCGCCTCATCATAGCGGACAACCGAAACGAGCCGTTTATCCATTCCCGGCCCCTTCCGCCGGCACTCGAGCGTTGCCGGCGGATGCATAAATGGAGAACAGCCGCATCATTTCCTCTTTCACCACCTCCGGCACCCCCGGCAGTCTTTCGAGCGACAGTTCCACGAAATCCCCCTTGGATTTCGCGAGAACCCGCCCCTCGGCATCGACCAGTTCTCCGGCCAGCTTGAGATGCCGCGGGTCGGTCGGATCCACGATGCGTCCCCTGGCGGTCAACGTTACCCCTACAGGAACGGGGGCGACGTATTTCACCTCCATCTTCCGCGTGACGAAAAACACCCTGCGAAAGTAGATGATCGACCAGGACATGATTTCATCCAGCAAGGTCGAAATGATACCGCCGTGCGCGATGTTTTCCCAGCCGACGTGCTCGCCCCTCAGGACAACATCGGAACAGAGCATATCGCCGCAGGGATAGAACTGCATGTTCAGCCCCACCGGGTTGGCCGTCCCACAGCCAAAACAGTGGTGGCCGACAGGTTTTTCGATATATCGCCGCTTTTCGTTCATCATCAAGTTCTCTCCGTTGCCAAAAGCAGCCGTGGTGCCCTTTCAGGGCCGGGAGCTTATCGCTCAAGGCTCCACCCGAAATCGGCCCATGGCTCTGTCGCCAGGCGCCGGCCTCACAGCCATGAGCGTGTGCCACGTCATCTCGTGTTCATAAACCCTGTGTATGTCATACCCTGCCGCTCTGATCTTTTCGCGGATCTCCCGAAAAGGAGTCCTCAAAAGACCCGAGATGATGAGCACCGGGCTTTGCAGAAACGCCTCCACGGCGAGCAGGCTCTTGATCACCTCGGCATGGATATTCGCGACCACGACGTCGACCCCCTTCCGGCAGAAGTCCTCTGCCCGCCCTTCCACTACCTGGATCACATCGGAAAATCCATTGAGGGCAACGTTCCGAACGGCGGTCCGGACGCACAGGGGATTCAGATCCACCGCAAGGACACGCTCAGCGTCCAGGGCCGCAGCATAAAGGGCAAGAATCCCGGTCCCCGTTCCGAGATCGAGCACACTATGAAAAGGAAACCTCGCATGCGCCTCAGCCAGGGCGCTCAAACAGTCACGGGTCGTAGGGTGTACTCCGTTTCCGAAAACCACTCCGGGGTCGAGGAGCAGGGTCCTGCCGTCATCTGTTCCGACCCGGGACCACGCCGCCCGGAAGGTAATCCCTCCCGCGGATATACAATCCAGCCCCCCGCCCTGCCACTCCTCATAGTCAAACTGGTACCGCTCGCTCAGCGTCAGTTCAGGACGCTGCGCAAGGAGGCGGGCGACCCGCTCATCAGCAGGTTCCTTGAAAAAGAGAAATGAACTCTCTCCTTCCACCCAATTGCCGATGAATTCAGACCCAAATCCTGACTCATCAGCACGAAGGACCCTGCCCTCCAAAGCGTAGATGTAAAGATCCCGGTAAGGGCAAGATCCCCCGCTCACAACTCCGCCCATCGCTTCAAGACGATCGCTCACAACACGCAACCCACAACCGACGTGCAGATTGAGGCCGAAATTGGCAAAAAAGACCCTTTCCGGCCGGAAAAATAAATAAACATCCCCGCACGTCCACGTCAAGCACAGAATGATCCGCGCGGCTACGGGGTGGAAACATCCGGAAAAGGATGGATGAAAAGCCTCACAACCGATGCCTCGAAAACTTTACGCAGAGCGGGTGATTCAATCCCGTCAGGGCGCGTACACCTCCAAGTCGGTGCGCCCTGCCGGGCGCACCCATAAAAAAAGCCCATCGCAAAGCGATGGGCTTTAAAAGGTAATTCGGCGGCGTCCTACTCTCCCACGCAGTCCCCCACGCAGTACCATCGGCGCTGAAGAGCTTGACTTCCGTGTTCGGGATGGGAACGGGTATTTCCTCTTCGCCATTGCCACCGAAAAACTAAACCAAAAGTAAAGCTGATACAGGACAAGCAATCAAAGGTCTCATTCATTTGGATGGTGAAAATATGGCCAAGCCGCACGACCAATTAGTACCAGTCAGCTAAATGTGTTGCCACACTTACACCTCTGGCCTATCAACCTCGTCATCTACGAGGGGTCTTCAGTCCCCGGACGAATCCGGAGAGGGATATCTAATCTTGAGGTTGGCTTCCCGCTTAGATGCTTTCAGCGGTTATCCATTCCGAACATAGCTACCCAGCGATGCCGCTGGCGCGACAACTGGTACACCAGAGGTTCGTCCATCCCGGTCCTCTCGTACTAGGGAAAGATCCTCTCAAATATCCTACGCCCACGAAAGATAGGGACCGAACTGTCTCACGACGTTCTAAACCCAGCTCACGTACCGCTTTAATTGGCGAACAGCCAAACCCTTGGGACCTGCTCCAGCCCCAGGATGCGATGAGCCGACATCGAGGTGCCAAACCGCCCCGTCGATGTGAACTCTTGGGGGCGATAAGCCTGTTATCCCCGGAGTACCTTTTATCCGTTGAGCGACGGCCCTTCCATTCGGAACCGCCGGATCACTAAGACCTACTTTCGTACCTGTTCGAGATGTCTCTCTCACAGTCAAGCTCCCTTATGCCTTTACACTCTACGGCTGGTTTCCAATCAGCCTGAGGGAACCTTCGCGCGCCTCCGTTACGCTTTGGGAGGCGACCGCCCCAGTCAAACTACCCACCAGACACTGTCCCCGACCCGGATAACGGGCCAAGGTTAGAACCCTAGACTAATAAGGGTGGTATTTCAAGGACGACTCCCTCCCGACTGGCGTCGAGATTTCGCAGTCTCCCACCTATCCTACACATACTAGCCCAAAGTCCAATGTCAAGCTATAGTAAAGGTTCACGGGGTCTTTCCGTCTTTTCGCGGGTAAACGGCATCTTCACCGCTAATTCAATTTCACCGAGTCCCTGGTCGAGACAGTGGGGAAGTCGTTACGCCATTCGTGCAGGTCGGAACTTACCCGACAAGGAATTTCGCTACCTTAGGACCGTTATAGTTACGGCCGCCGTTTACTGGGGCTTCGGTTCAAAGCTTTTCTACCCCGAGGGGCAGATAACAAGTCCCCTTAACCTTCCAGCACCGGGCAGGCGTCAGACCCTATACATCGTCTTGCGACTTAGCAGAGTCCTGTGTTTTTAGTAAACAGTCGCCACCCCCATTTCTCTGCAACCCCCTTCGGCTCCAAAAGAGAATTTCTTCACCTAGTGAGGGCACACCTTCTCCCGAAGTTACGGTGTCAATTTGCCGAGTTCCTTGACCAGAGTTCTCTCGAGCGCCTTGGGATACTCACCCTGCCTACCTGTGTCGGTTTGCGGTACGATCACCTTACTGACTCGCTAGAGGCTTTTCTTGGCAGCATGGGATCAACCAGTTTGTTCCGCTAAGCGGATCCTCATCACCTCTCGGTGTTAAGAGAGAGCGGATTTGCCTACCCTCTCCACCTACAGGCTTGAATCGGGACATCCATCACCCGACTGGCCTACCCTCCTGCGTCCCCCCATCACTCAAACGCCAGTATGGTGGTACAGGAATATTAACCTGTTTCCCATCACCTACGCCTTTCGGCCTCGGCTTAGGGATCGACTAACCCTGAGAAGATTAACTTTACTCAGGAAACCTTAGGCTTACGGCGAGCGGGTTTCTCACCCGCTTTATCGTTACTCATGTCAGCATAATCTCTTCCATTCGGTCCACTGGTCCTCGCGGTCCAGCTTCTACCCGGATGGAATGCTCCCCTACCATCCTTCGACGAATCGAAGAATCCGCAGCTTCGGTAATGCGCTTGAGCCCCGTTATATTTTCAGCGCAGAATCACTTGACCAGTGAGCTGTTACGCTTTCTTTAAAGGGTGGCTGCTTCTAAGCCAACCTCCTGGCTGTCTCTGCATTTCCACTTCTTTTCCCACTTAGCGCATATTTAGGGACCTTAGCTGGCGGTCTGGGCTGTTTCCCTCTCGACCACGAAACTTATCTCCCGTAGTCTGACTCCCACAATAGAAGTTGACGGTATTCGGAGTTTGGTTAGGTTTGGTAATCTGGTAGGACCCCTAGCCCATCCAGTGCTCTACCCCCGTCACTTAATTTGTGAGGCTATACCTAAATATATTTCGGGGAGAACCAGCTATCTCCAGGTTTGATTAGCCTTTCACTCCTATCCACAGGTCATCCGGGAGGTTTTCAACCCTCTGCGGTTCGGGCCTCCAGTCGATGTTACTCGACCTTTACCCTGCCCATGGATAGATCACCTGGTTTCGGGTCTACTCCGTGCTACTGAACGCCCTGTTCAGACTCGCTTTCGCTTCGGCTACACCTGACGGCTTAACCTTGCAACACAGAGTAAGTCGCTGACCCATTATGCAAAAGGTACGCAGTCGAACATGGAATCCCGAGGGATCCCAAACGTTCTCCCACTGCTTGTAGACAAACGGTTTCAGGTACTATTTCACTCCCCTCACCGGGGTACTTTTCACCTTTCCCTCACGGTACTAGTTCACTATCGGTCGCTGGCGTGTATTTAGCCTTAGGAGATGGTCCTCCTGGATTCCCGCAGGGTTCCACGTGTCCCACGGTACTCGGGTGTTCCGTCCAGCAAGTCCAATTCATTTCGTCTACAGGACTATCACCCTCTGTGGTCGACCTTTCCAGATCGTTCGACTATAAATTGGATTTGTGACTTGCCGAGGTGCCTGCAAGCACCTCCAACGGAATCCCACAACCCCGAATGTACAACGCTTGCAGGCTTGACATACATTCGGTTTGGGCTGTTCCCATTTCGCTCGCCGCTACTTTGGGAATCGCTATTGCTTTCTTTTCCTAAGGGTACTTAGATGTTTCAGTTCCCCTCGTTCGCTTCTGCCGCCTATGTATTCAGCGACAGATATCCCAGAATTACCCGGGATGGGTTGCCCCATTCAGAAATCTTCGGTTCAATGCCTGTTTAGCGGCTCGCCGAAGCTTATCGCAGCTAACCACGTCTTTCATCGCCATCCAGCGCCAAGGCATCCACCGTTTGCCCTTAGTATCTTGGCCATAAAGCCATCCATACTAATGAGTAACCTTTTTAAACAAAAAGGCGCCTTTGATTTACTTGTCTCTGTATTCAGTTTTCAAAGAACCATACGGACATTTCGTCCGGAGCGCAAGGCTCAAAGCTGTGAGTCCAACCAGCTTGATCGTCCAGATGACTCATAGCGTTCAGCACTGTGCTCGAATTGGTGGAGGTGAACGGGATCGAACCGATGGCCTCCTGCGTGCAAAGCAGGTGCTCTCCCAACTGAGCTACACCCCCGATGGTTGGTGGGCCTAGTTGGAATTGAACCAACGACCTCACGCTTATCAGGCGTGCGCTCTAACCGAGACTGAGCTATAGGCCCATGCGGTATCCCTTGCTCCCTCAAGACTAAATAGTGATGCCAACTGTAGGATTGACCTAGGATTTAGTGGTTGGAGACCACTTAATCTCCTTAGAAAGGAGGTGATCCAGCCGCAGGTTCCCCTACGGCTACCTTGTTACGACTTCACCCCAATTACCAACCGTACCTTAGGTACCTGCCTCCCCGAAGGGTTAGCCCAGCAACTTCTGGTACAATCGACTTTCGTGGTGTGACGGGCGGTGTGTACAAGGCCCGGGAACGTATTCACCGTGGCATGCTGATCCACGATTACTAGCGATTCCGACTTCATGAAGTCGAGTTGCAGACTCCAATCCGAACTGAGAACTGCTTTTTGGGATTAGCTCCCCCTCGCGGGATAGCGACCCTTTGTACAGCCCATTGTAGCACGTGTGTAGCCCTGGGTATAAAGGCCATGAGGACTTGACGTCATCCCCACCTTCCTCCTCGTTAACCGAGGCAGTCTCTTTAGAGTGCCTAACTTAATACTGGCAACTAAAGACAAGGGTTGCGCTCGTTGCGGGACTTAACCCAACATCTCACGACACGAGCTGACGACAGCCATGCAGCACCTGTCACTCTGTCCCGACAGAGTCGGGAAAACCATGTTTCCATGGCGGTCAAAGGATGTCAAACCCAGGTAAGGTTCTTCGCGTTGCGTCGAATTAAACCACATGCTCCACCGCTTGTGCGGGCCCCCGTCAATTCCTTTGAGTTTTAGCCTTGCGGCCGTACTCCCCAGGCGGAGAACTTAATGCGTTAGCTACGGCACAGCAGGGGTCAATACCCGCTACACCTAGTTCTCATCGTTTACCGCGTGGACTACCAGGGTATCTAATCCTGTTTGCTCCCCACGCTTTCGCGTCTCAGCGTCAGTATTGGTCCAGAGAGTCGCCTTCGCCACGGGTGTTCCTCCCAATATCTACGAATTTCACCTCTACACTGGGAATTCCACTCTCCTCTCCCATACTCCAGAATGGCAGTTTCAAACGCACTTCCAGGGTTGAGCCCTGGGCTTTCACGCCTGACTTGCCAAACCGCCTACACGCCCTTTACGCCCAGTAATTCCGAACAACGCTAGCACCCTCCGTATTACCGCGGCTGCTGGCACGGAGTTAGCCGGTGCTTCCTTTAGTGGTACCATCAGTCTTCAGCGCTGTTTACGATGAAGATTTTTTCCCACTTGACAGAGCTTTACGACCCGAAGGCCTTCTTCACTCACGCGGCGTTGCTGCGTCAGGGTTTCCCCCATTGCGCAAAATTCCTCACTGCTGCCTCCCGTAGGAGTCTGGACCGTGTTCCAGTTCCAGTGTGGCTGATCATCCTCTCAGACCAGCTAACCATCGCGGCCTTGGTGAGCCGTTACCTCACCAACTAGCTAATGGTACGCGGGCCCCTCCTTAAACGGCAACTTTCATGAAGAGGTCACCTTTCATCACAATGACCAAAGTCAAAGGGACGATATCCGGTATTAGCACCGCTTTCGCGGAGTTATCCCAGATTCAAGGGCAGGTTACCCACGCGTTACTCACCCGTGCGCCACTTTACTCTTCCAGCCGAAGCCGGAATTTCTCGTTCGACTTGCATGTGTTAGGCACGCCGCCAGCGTTCGTTCTGAGCCAGGATCAAACTCTCCACTTAAATCATCTTTGGGCTCGCGGCCCAATCTTTTCAGAAGGGCCTACAGCGGCATCACTATTTAGTTTTCAAAGAGCAAGGAATCCGTTCGATTTGTATTTTGAAGATTAGTCTTTTCTTTGGACCGTGTCAAGAACTTTTTTTTGTGCGCCAAAGAAAGCGTGTTTATACCTCGCAGGTTTTATCCTGTCAACAAAAAAAATCGCCTCACGAGGATTTTTTTGAAGTTTTTTTGGATGCATAAAATTCAGCTATCTTATCAACAACATACATAAGTTGGTTTTCCTCCAGTTCCGGGTAGATCGGCAACGCCAACGTCGAATCGGATGCCTCCAAGGCCACGGGAAAATCTTCAGGCCGATGCCCGAGCATCGAGAAGCAGGGCTGCATATGCATCGGGACGGGGTAATAAATCTCGCACCCAATGCCTTGGTCATTCAGGAAGGTTTTCAATCCGTCCCGGTCATAGGGAAGTCTTATGACAAACTGGTTGTAAATGTGTCGGGGCGTGTCTTCGAACGGCAAGCCCACCTCTTTCAGGCCTTTCTCTTCAAAAAAACGTCTGTAAATGGCGGCGTTTCGCCGCCTGCCCGCCGTCCATTGATCGAGGTACCGAAGCTTGACCTGCAGCACTGCCGCCTGAATCGCATCCAGCCGGAAATTTCCTCCCATCAAATCGTGGTAGTACTTCGTCCTCGCCCCATGCACACGCAGCAGGTTGAGCTTCGAGGCGAGTTCCTCATCATGGGTGGTTACCATTCCCGCGTCCCCGAAAGCCCCCAGATTCTTGGAGGGGAAGAAGGAAAAACACCCCATCTGCCCCATCGCACCGGCCCTCATCGTTTCGCCTGATGGAAACCGGTATTCGGCGCCCAATGCCTGCGCAGCGTCCTCGATGACGGCAAGCCCGTATTTTCCTGCAATCTCCAGGATGGGAGACATATCCGCACACTGGCCGAAAAGGTGGACCGGGACGATTGCCTTGACCCGTCGACGCCGCTCTGCGGGCAGCCGATCGAGCATCTCGCCCAGGATCCTTTGATCCATATTATAAGTCTTCTCGTCGATATCGACGAACAAGGGCGTAGCACCCACTCGAAAAATGGAGCCTACCGTCGCAAAGAAGGTGAATGGCGTTGTGACCACCAGGTCGCCGTTGCCTATCCCGCATGCCATCAGCGAGATGAGGAGGGCATCCGTTCCCGAAGAAACGCCCACGGCATAGGCACTCCCGCAATACCCCGCAATCTCCTTCTCCAACTGAGCGACCACCGGCCCCAGGATGAACTGCTGCGATTCGCAGACCCCTTTCACAGCCTGGTCGATCTCATCACGAATCCGTGCGTACTGCACTTTCAGATCAAGTAATGGAACCTTCAAAAGCCTCTCCCTCCCTCCGCCGTAGGGCGGAAAAACCCTCTCTGCCAAAGCGGCCGCAGCTTGCGTCCAGCCCCATCCGGTGTCGCCCCGGGCATCCGGGCGGCAGACGACTCATCGGGTTTTCACCAACTCCGAAACAGCCACCACCTCAAATTCACTGCGAATCCGTGAGGCGAATTCCCGCAGGACCTGCAAGGTGGATTCGTGCGGGTGGCCGATCCCCACCGCCGAACCGTTATGCCGGGCAAGACTCAGCAGTCGCTCCATCTGCGTCTGGACGGCCGGCAGCGAGGGGTCGTCATCGAGGAAAACATTCCTACTCACAGCCTCAAGCCCGAGGTCACCCGCCAGATCGATGGCGACGCTTCGAGGGCTGGTGCGGCTGTCCAGGTAATACAGATCGTGCGACTTCAAAAATGCAAGCACGACACGCATCTTCTCCAGGTTCTCGCTGAAGGCGGATCCCATGTGATTGTTGACCCCTTTGACACCGGGCACCCGTTCAAGGGCCCGATCCAGTGCGTCAGCGATCTGGGTCTCATCCATCTGCAGCAACACCGCACCCTCGCCCGGATCCACCTCCGGGTAACCCTTCGGCTCCATCGGCAGATGCAAGAGCACTTCCAGCCCGCGTTCTTCGCACTTCTCGAGGGCATCCCGTGAAAAGGGGCCGTACGGCAGGATAGAAAGGCTCAACGGAAAGTCCAAAGACATCAGCGCGTCTGCCATCCGCCGGTCATATCCGATATCGTCGATGACGATTGCAAGCTTGGGATGGCGCGGGATTTTCCGATCCTCTGGAACACCCCACACAAGGGAGACAAGATGAGTCCGCAGGTTGTCCTTGCTGATCTCGATCACCATCCGCCCGCCCGTCGAGGATAGGATCCTTCCCCGGATCTTAGGGGCGTCATAGACATCCGCGTTTTGTGCCAGAGCATACGCCAGCTTCCTGGCAGACTCCTCGTTCGAACAGCGGACCGAAAGCTCGGCATAATCCCAGACGATCCCATTGCGATGCTGAGGAATAACCCGCTCGAAAGAGACACTCTCCTCGCCGATCCCCGAATCGAAAAGCACGCGATAAACAGATCGGTCTATCTCTCCCACTGCATCGCGGAAGCCTTCGGGAACGCTGACAACCTCTTCGAAAGGCGGAATGGTCCGGACGGCATCCCCGGTAAACCCCTTGTCCCGAAAAACCCATAACGAGAAAGCCACCAGGCCAAGAAAGGCGAGGAAAAGCCCAATGGTCAACGGACGGAATTTTGACCGCTTTGTGCGCTTCCGGGGTTTTCTTTTCGTTCTCCTTTTCGCTCCCAACCAGACACCAGAACCGTGCGCCGATCCACGCGCCCGTCCTCCAACACCCTAGAGAGTTTCCATCCGGAAATGGTCTTTTTGGCCAATCTCGGCGTCAACCTGCACGTTTGCTTGTGCGGCGACCTGCAGGTCGCCTCCGCACAAACGCTTGATTTCCTTGATATTGGCCAAACCGGGACCCGCCGCGAAGCGGTGGGACTGAGCACCCGAAGGGTGTGAAGAAAAATCCTCATTTCCGGATTGGAAACCGAGTCCTACCGCAAAATCATTTCCGTATGATCTAGAGTACCCCTTGGGGCCATGTTTTCCTGCCGGTTCGGACAATATCAGGATGCCGACTTTATCCTGGAAAAAACCTTCCAGCTTTTCAGCAGATCCAAGGCATACCGAACTTGATTGTCTTGTTCAAGGAGGACCTGTGCGGCCTCCTCTCCCGGGTCTTTGGCATCCTTTTCGCCGCCTTCCTCCCCATCAGATTTCTCGGAAGGCAGGTGTCCCTCCAGGTCCT